>JBBAAT010000100.1:0-9265 GCA_041658145.1 Bacteroidales bacterium
GGGGTATTGTAAAAGCGGTTCTTCTTTTTCTATTGCTTTGATTTGTCTGCATAAGGGCGAAGAGCCTGTGATCAGCGGGGAAAATGGCATCTGTAATGTTTTTTTCCCTCATTGTAATCTGCAATGCACATTTTGTCAGAATTACCAGATAAGCCGGAATGAAGAAAAATCCGTGGCTTATGAAATGAAGTTTACTGACCTTGTGCAACGTATTGTTAAAATACTTGATACCGGGTGCAATCTGCTTGGTTTTGTTTCTCCTTCGCACTTTGTTCCGCAGATGAAAGCTGTCATTTATGCTTTGCATGAGCAGGGGAAAAAGCCTGTTATAGTTTACAATTCCAATGGCTATGATAAAGTGGAAACACTTGGATCGCTGGAGGGCATGATAGATGTATATCTCCCGGATTTTAAATATTCGGACGCAAAACTATCAAAAGAGCTTTCTGATGCTTCCGATTATCCTGTAATTGCTCTGAAAGCTATCAGAGAAATGGTGAGGCAGAAAGGTGTTTCGCTGCGACTAAATGATGACGGGCAGGCTGAAGCAGGTATTATTATCAGGCATCTTGTGTTACCCGGGTATATTGAAAACAGCAAAGAAGTATTGCGTTTGATCGCTGATGAGATTTCGCCTTCCCTTCACATTTCATTGATGTCGCAGTATTACCCTACGCCTGCAGTTATGGATCACCCGCAAATAGGCCGTTTTATTACGGAAAAAGAATATTCAGAAGTTGTGGAAGAAATGGAACGACTTGGTTTTTCACGTGGTTGGATACAGGGATACAACAGCGCCGAACACTATCGCCCCGATTTTTTTAAAGAGCATCCGTTTGAATAATAAAAGTGAGTAAAACTTTTATCATTATGTTTTGACAACAACTGAATTCAAGTCCGAAGGGCAACAAATTTTTTTTTAAAATCGTAAATAAAATATTAATTGTGCGATTATATCATAAAATATTATATTTGCACTTTAGTTAACTACATAAAATAATAATAAATGTAAATTAATTATCGCCATGATTGAGAAAGAAAAAGCATTGAGAATAACAAAAAATCTCATTGAATTCAAAGAATCGGTTCTGGATACAAAGTATCTGAAATCTCACGAAAAAGTTGCTGTAATTCACAAAGAACATGTTATAGAACTTATTGGAGGAGAAAACAGATCCCTAAAATATTTAGGGCTTGATATCCCTTTGTCAAAGAGCGAATATAAAGAGGTATACGATCTTTTTATTAATGAGATTAAAAAACGTAAAGTAAATTCGGCATCAGAAAAATTTCATGAACTTGAAAATTTTTTTGATAAAAATTAAGTTTACATAAAAGTTTTTACTCAGGTAACAACAATTTATCGGTTTGGTTATCCGCCGCGGCGGGGTTAATGGTTAATTCTGCACATGCGGGACTAACCCAAGACCATTAACCTGAAATCCGTCAGCTGACGGACAGCTATTGGCCATAAACCGAAAACCCTCTAAAAAATGTACAAACCCGCCTGCGCCTGCCCCGATGTAATCGGGGCAGGCAAGGTATCCCGTCTTTAGTATGAAATATTACGGAAGCCCCGGAAAGGCATCAACATACTGAATTTTAATATCAGGGAATACATCAACAAACTGCACTTTGAAGTCAGGGAAAACATCAACAAACTGCCATTTCCCACATTCGTCAGGAAATACATCAACTACCTGGACCTTCAGATCAGGAAATACATCAACTATCTGGACTTTTATATCAGGGAATACATCAACTATCTGGACTTTCCCATAAAGTTTGATACCGTTAAATGTGCAGTCAGATCCGATTTTTGACTTCCCTTTAGCGGCAAGATTGTTATTGGTTATTCCTGTTATCACCCAGAATATAACAGCTACAAGGGTAAAGAATAATAAAATTTTCTTTTTCATGTATTTCAGGTTTTAAATTAATAATGTTATTAAACAAAAATAATAAATTTCCATAATCAAACAACATGTTTATAATGTTCAATATTGGAACAAAAAATCAGTACCCGATCTTATCAATTTTGTTCTTCCATTCGATAAAAGGAGCAAGCGCATCTTTATGATTGATGTGGGTTGTGTGAATACTTCTTTCTTCAAACGGGACATGGATCTCTTCGTAAATGAATGAATCATCAAAGTCAATATCGGCAGCATCCTTTTTAGCGGCTGCAAAATAAAGTTTTTCAGGCCTTGCCCAGTAAATTGCGCCAAGGCACATGGGGCAAGGTTCGCAGCTTGCATATATCTCACAGCCGTCAAGTTGGAAAGAACGCAATTCTTTGCATGCATTTCGGATGGCAATCACTTCGGCATGTGCAGTAGGGTCGTTGCTTGAGGTTACCAGGTTAACGCCGGCGCTGATGATCTTCCCGTCTTTTACCACCACCGCTCCGAATGGCCCGCCTTTTCCTGATTTCACATTTTCCACAGCCAGCCGGATGGCTTCCGTCATGAATTTTTCGTTGTAGGAATCCATATTTGAATTTTTATATTACTTACTTTTTACTACTACTCTTTAAAAGTCACTCAGAGCCGTCCCATTTTCGGGACGTGTCGAAGAGTGATTATTCGGTCGACTTCGACTCGCTTCTCCTTCAACTAATGTTTCAGGATAATCGGCTCTGCCTGACCTCATAAATCTGTCGTTTTAGAAACTTTGAAAAAATCAAAACAGTTTCTAAGATTTGCTTACAAACATGATAAAATAATTTCAGATGCTTTTTTAATTTCTTCCTCTGTAATGATCAGGGGTGGCGCTATACGCATGCAGTCTGCCGCGAATAAAAACCAATCAACGATCAAGCCTTTTTCAATGCACCTGCTGATGGTCTTCATGTTGGTTTTTTCATTTTCCATTTCAGCAGCCAGCAGCAAGCCTTTTCCTCTGACTGATTTTATTTTCGGATGTTTTAATAATTTTATAAAAAGCTCTCCTTTTTTTTCTGCCTGTTCAGCTAAATTTTCCTTTTGTATCACTTCCAGGTTTGCTATTGCTGCAGCGCAGCAAACGGGGTGTCCTCCAAATGTTGTGATATGTCCGAGAACAGGGTTGTTTGTAAAGCAATTCATGATCTCTTTGGAAGAAATAAAAGCGCCCAAAGGCATTCCGCCGCCAAAACCTTTTGCCAGCGTGATCATATCAGGAACGATACCATAGTGTTCAAATCCAAACATTTTTCCTGTTCTGCCAAGTCCTGTCTGGACTTCGTCTAAAATCAGCAATGCGCCGGTTTCACTGCATATCTTATGCAGTTTTTTCATGTAGGTAAGATTGGGAACAATCACACCTGCTTCACCCTGAATGGTCTCGGCAATAACACAAGCGGTTTTTTTTGTAATAAATTTCAGGTCATCCGGATCATTGAATTTTATAAAGCGGATATTTGGCAGCAGAGGACGGAAGGCTTGTTTGAAATATTCGTTACCCATTACACTCAGCGAACCATGCGTGCTTCCGTGATAGGCATTTTTGCAAGCGATAATCTCACTGCGTCCTGTATATCTTTTGGCAAGTTTGAGCGCACCTTCTGTGGCTTCAGTTCCTGAATTAACAAAATAAGTGCAATCAAGGGATTCAGGCAATAATTCAGCAAGCATTGTTGCTAATTGTACCTGTGGAGTTTGAATATATTCACCATATACCATCAGGTGCATATACTTGTCGAGTTGATCTTTTACAGCACGAACAACCGACGGATGCCTATGCCCTGTGTTGCATACAGAAATACCGGATATCAGATCCATATATGCTTTGCCGTTTGTATCGTACAAATACATACCTTCTGCCTTTTCAATTTCGAGGGCGAGAGGTTTGTCGCCGGTCTGAGCTACATGCTGAAAAAAAAGCTGTCGTTGTGTGAGCATAAATGTTCGATTTCTTCACAATAATAAGAAAAATTTTCGGATAGAATGATTTTATCTGTCTGTGTGTTAATTAAAATTTTTCATGTACATTTGTAATTAATTATGAAAACCATAACAGAATGAAAACATTAAGAAATATCATTTTGATAAGCTTTATTGCGATTATTCTTATCCCTGTGAGGTCATTCACGCAAACCATAAACCCAGAGGAATACAATACCTGGTCGGTTGGAGTAAAATATGGTATTCTCCCATTTTATGGTGATGTAAGGCAATTGAAGTACTCCACTGACAATAAATACAGAAAAACCAACGGTGGATTTGCCTTGGAAGGGATCAAAAATTTTAACGAGATATTTGGCGCAAAATTACAATTAATTACCGGTAAACTTTCCGGCTCATCACCTAATCTGAATCTTCATTTTAACAGCAGCGTTTTTGAAGGCAGTTTGTCGGGCATGGTAAACCTGAATAACCTTATATCATATTACCCTGAAAAGGATAAAATCATCAATACCTATTTATTTGCTGGTTTTGGAATAATAAAATACAGGTCTGCTGTCAGATCTTTTGATGAAGATGCTTTTATAACAGGATATGCCTGGGACAGCTTTGGTTATTCAAAAACTACATTGGAATCTGCACTTTCGTTTCCATTTGGTATCGGTATAAAATTTAAAGCGGATACAAGATTTGATGTCGGATTCGAATTTTCGTTACATCTTACCAATACAGATAAATTAGATGCGTGGGTGGTTGAAAATTCCTATAATGACAGGTTTAGTTATGCTTCCATTAGCTTTACATATAAGATTGGAAATAAAAAAGAATATGTGGACTGGGTGAATCCTTTTAATGATACTGCAAATGCCAATGTCCTGCATGCCCGGAACAATATTGCTGTGAATGACAACACAACTATTTCGAATAACACAAACGATACACAAAATAATGCTGTTACAACAAATACTGACAGTAATAAAATCAGTACAACTTCAAATATTCAGAATTCCACAACAGTTAAAACGAACAAGCCCAATTCTGCTACAAGTGATACGATTTTTAAAAATGATACAGAAAAAACTGATACTGTTAAGAATACACATTTTACAAATGCGATAAATCAAGACACGACTGATATCAGGGCAAATAATACGGACACAACCAAACCCAATGCAACTATACAGAATACGAATATTAACGCCCAGACAACGGCAGCAATTGTCGTAAAAAATTTCTTTATCATAGCTGGTTTTTATTATACGGAACAGCAAGCAAAGGATGCAGTTGACGTTTTAAAGTCAAAAGGTTTTCCTGATGCCGAAGTGGTAGGGAAGAATAATGTAGGAGGCATACGCATCTGTTATAAAGGGTATGCTACTGAAGAAGAAGCGAAGAAAGATCTGCCCGGAATAAGGCAAACTACAAACCCTTTAGCATGGATATTTGAAAAGGAACACTAATATTTTACCAGCGTATTTTCGTAAGGAGTTCTGTTAAGGATGGATCTTCCAAGCGTTATCTCATCAGTATATTCAAGATCATCGCCTATGGCAATGCCGCGGGCAATGGTGGTTATGGTAAGATTAAATTCCTGCCTACCGGACAGGCAGGCTTTCAACCTTTTATAAATATAGAAGTTTGTTGTGTCGCCTTCCATAGTGGCGCTTAATGCCATGATGATCTCTTTCACTTCTCCTTTGGCGGCTTTGTTTATAAGAGTTACGATATTCAGATTGCCGGGTCCAATACCATCCATAGGCGAGATGATACCGCCGAGAATATGGTAAACGCCTTTATACTGATTCGTGTTTTCAATTGCCATCACATCGCGTACATCTTCAACAACACAAATAATACTATGATCGCGTTGGAGATTACTACAGATCAGGCATATTTCAGTATCGGAAATATTGTGACATTTTTTACAATAGGTAATATCCCGGCGCAGCCTGATGATAGATTCACCCAATGCATCCGTATTTATTGTATCCCCTTTAAGCAAATGCAAGACCAATCGCAATGCTGTTTTCTTCCCAATACCGGGAAGTTTGGCCAGCTCATTCACGGCATTTTCTAAAAGTTTTGACGGAAAATTATACAAGGTAATTTTATTTACAATGCAAAGTTAATATGTTTTTTTTATGCTCCTACAATTACAGGAAAGAATATATACATTTGCAATACAGCTTATAATATGGCGCCGATTTATATACTTATTTGCTTCATTGCATATACCATTTTGCTTTTTGTTATAACCTGGCTTACTTCGCGCCGTGCCAATAACGATTCTTATTACATTGGAAATAAATCATCACGGTGGTACGTTGTGTCGTATGGTATGATCGGAGCGTCTTTGTCGGGTGTTACATTCATGTCGGTACCGGGACTGGTGGGAATGCAGCAGTTTACCTATCTTGGAATTGTATTTGGTTTTGTTATCGGTTATACTGTGATTGCAACTATTCTTCTACCTCTTTATTACAGGCTGAATCTTACTTCCATATATGCTTACCTGAATACACGCTTTGGTTTCTGGTCGTACAAAACGGGTGCATTCTATTTTATTTTGTCAAGAATAATTGGCGCCTCTTTCCGGGTATTTTTAGTTGTAAATGTTCTTCAGGTGTTTGTGTTTGACCACTGGGGTGTACCTTTCTGGCTGGTGGTAACGATTTTTATTGTCCTGATAATTTTGTACACTTTTGAAGGCGGTGTTAAAACCATCATCTGGACGGATACTTTGCAAACCACATTTATGCTGCTGGGTGTAATACTTTCGATTGTTTTTATTTCAAATGAACTGGGGCTTGGGCTTGGCGATATTTTTCATAGGATCAGTGAGGCAGGATATACGAGAGTTGTAGAAACCGATTGGCACAGCAAAAACTTTTTCCTGAAACAGTTTTTCAGCGGAATGTTCATCGCAATTGCGATGACCGGCCTTGACCAGGAGATGATGCAGAAAAACATCAGTTGTCGCAACCTGCGCGAAGCGCAGAAAAATATGTTCACATTCAGCGGGATTCTTGTGATAGTTAATATCATGTTCCTTACTCTCGGTGCAGTGCTGTACATGTATGCATCATCCAAAGGTATTGATATTCCTGAAAAAACGGATGACATTTTTCCTGTGATCGCTTTCAATTATCTTGGCCCGGTTGCTGGTCTTGTCTTTATGGTTGGATTGGTATCTGCCGCTTATCCCAGTGCCGACGGTGCATTGACAGCGCTTACCACTTCTTTCTGTGTGGACTTTCTGGGCTTTAAAGATAAAAGCAAACTTGATGAAAAGCAGAAAAAGAAAGTGAGATATGCAGTTCATTTGAGCTTTGCAACCATTTTACTGATAGTGATTCTTATTTTCAGGGCGCTGAATAACGAAGCGGTGATAAATGCTATTTATACGGCTGCCGGTTATACATACGGGCCATTGTTAGGACTTTTTTCTTTCGGTTTGTTTACAAAATTTTCAGTGAAGGATGGGTATGTGTGGATTGTTGCATTACTTTCTCCTGTTGTTTGCTATTTGTTAAGCATTTATTCAGTAACTCTTTTTAATGGATATAAATTCGGCTTTGAACTTCTTATACTCAACGGGATTTTGACGTTTGCGGGAATGTATGTTTTGAGGAGAAAATAAATATCTCTGATTTAGGGCATCTCTAAAAACTTCATCGTCATTGCGAACCATGAGGAACGAAATGGGAAGCAATCTTATAAAAAATGAAACAAGGCAGATGTATATATTTATATGAAGAAGTTTTGGATTGACAAGATTGCTTCGGGCAACCCTCGCAATGACGAACTAGCAAAATGTTTTTCTGCGTAACATGAGATACCAACACCTATATATTCTCTTTTTTAGACATAAATAGTTTCGTTAAATATTAAATCTTTAAAAATAGGTTTAATAGCTTTTGCATGGCAAACATCAACTTCCTTTGAGAATTTTTTTTGAATTAACTCTTTTAGTTCAATACGCTTTTCAAAAATATTTTCAGTATCAGGCAACATTTCAATAATAATATCTATATCACTTTTTTCGGTTTGCTCGTTACGTGCATAGGAACCAAATATCCCGATTTTTATGATATTATATTTTTCACGGAATAACTTTTTGTTTTTTCTCAAATACTGCAATATTTCCTGTCTGGTAAACATAAGTTACATTGTTAATGTGAATCAAGGGTTAACGCCTGTTAGCGTTTCGACGCATTCTTTTTTGTCGTCCGAAAACTTTTTAGTCCCACAAAACTCGTAGTCCAAGTCCGTGTTGTATGCTCGAATTTGTAATTGTCCGCAGCTCTGGAATTGATGTAATGTTAATTCCAGGTCTTAACTCATAAAACAAATGTGTCCGTTTCCAAAATTCACTTTTCTTTCCGATTCTAAAGTCAATTCCCATTGGTATAAATGTTGAAGCGCCAAAATTATTTTTGTTCCTATATTTTTCTGTTTTACTGTTGTATGAACTTGAGTAAGAATATGAGGAAGAAGTGTTGCCATTTGGGTAACGAGTTTCTGTTCCGCCAAATTTGCTGTAATAAATATCTGTGTTGGCGTTAATAGAAAGTCCTGCAGTAATGCCTATGCCAGCAAATAAAGACCATCGGGCTTCAGGATTAGTTCTAAAAATTAGAGAACCGTCAAATCGTAGTTGTTCGGATGAGTAACTCATACCGTAATCATTTGTAGTTACAGAATCAAGGTAAACTGTCTGTCCTGTTTGAGCAGATGTTAATGTGTCATATGGTTTGCGGTCTTCCTTGTATAAACTGCCTGTCAAAGTTGTCCCAGAAAAATAACTAACACCAAGTCGTAACAGTGGATTTGCTTTGTAAATTGTTTTTTGTTTGTCGCTGAACTGAATCCCCAACATTACTGAAAACATAGAATTGCTTGTCAAGTTGGAGCCATTATATGGTGCATATTCTGCAAATGCTAAACTTTTTTCCAATAAAACTGAATTAGGAGCAAGCCCGTTGAAATCTCCCAGTGTCCCAGTTCTGTTGCGTTCTGAAAATAAACCTGCCTGAATGTAAATGTCGTGGATGCTGATTTTTTTTATTGTCTTTGGTTGTTGTTCTTGTCCGAAAACGGAAAAAGAAACTGTCAGCAAGATAACGGCTGATAAAAGGTTGTTGATTTTCATTTTTAAAGTTTTTTAATTGTTAATAAACTGTCAAACGGCAATCGTGTAAAATTATTATGTAGAAAACTGTCCATCTTGTATCTTGCAATGAACGCTGACTATTGGCTTGCTGTATTACTGTTATTTCTACTATATCAATATTGCTTGCTATTATTCCATCATACAGCTATAAACATCTCATTGTAAATATATTGAAATTTTTGCCCGCCTGAACGGACGGGGCAGGCAA
>JBBAAT010000101.1:0-9255 GCA_041658145.1 Bacteroidales bacterium
AACTGTTTTATTAAGTTTAGGATTAAAAATTGGGAATAAATGAAAAGAATAATTTTAGGATGTGTAGCTTTAGTTATTGTTCTTTCTTCAAAAGCTCAAACTTTTAGAATATTAACAGGGCTTTCAGTATCAAAAACTGATTGGTCGGCAGGATATTATGGATATAACGATAATTTAGTTAGTATATCATCCGGATTTGAAGTAAATTATTTTGAACATAAGTTATGGCGAATAAATTCACGAATAGGTTATGTTGAGAGAGGCGGTATGTATAAAGATAAGTATTCAACAAAGTCTTACTTTTTCATGAATTATGCTACTATAAATACTACTCTTGCATTTAAAATTCACACCAAAAATTTGGATCCTTATTTTTCTGTTGGGCCGAGGTTTGATTATTTATTGTCATCATCATGTTATTCTTCCTTAACATATTATCATTTTAATAAAATCAATTATGGTTTTGATTTAGGCTTAGGGGCAGATAAATCAATCACAGATAAATTTTTAATAGGATTAGATATTACGTATAGCCATCAAATAAACGATATTATAAATAATCTGGATAATAAAAGGATTACATCTATATATGGAATTTTGGTTAATTTATGTTTAGGATTAATGCTATAATTGCTCTTAAATGGACGGACTAATAATAACAGTAAATTACAAAACTTCTGAAACTACCATTCAATTTTTAGAAAGTATTACGAAATTGAATGACTTTAGCAAAGTTGAATTATTTATTGTTGATAATGGTTCTGAAAAAATTGTGGTTGAGAAAATCAGCAATTATCTAAAAAAAATAAATCAACCTAATATACGACTTATAACTTTACCCGAAAACATTGGCTATTTCGGTGCTGTTAACTATGCAATAAAAAACCATATACAAGAAATTGAAAAATATAAATATTGTATTGTTTGCAATAATGACATTGTTATAAAGGATAATAATTTTCTTGAAAAAGTCTCTTGTTATTCTGGAATAAACGATACAATTGCTCCGAGAATAATTTCGTTAGTTAGCGGTAAAGACCAGAACCCTCATATGGAACATTCTGTTTCGTTTAGTCAAAAAATTCAATACCGCTTGCTTTTTTCTAATTACTACATCGGATTCATTTTATATTTTTTCAGGATCGCAATGATAAAAGTTCTTGCCTTAATGAATAAGAAAAAAATAAATTTATCGGAAAGAAATATTTTCGCTATGCACGGTTCATGTATGATTTTTTCAGGTAAATATTTTCTTAAAGGTGGTTATATTGACGATGGCTCTTTTCTTTATGGTGAAGAAACTTCTGTCACTGCAATATGTAAGCTGATAAATTGCACTATCAGATTTGTACCCGATTTGATTGTTTATCACGATGAACATAAAACAAGTATGGCAAATGGTTTAAAAAAACGAATATACGGGCATCAAAAAGAAGCTTATCGGTATATTAAAAGAAAATATAAAAAACTTATTTATGGGTTTTGATATATGAATAAAATAACAATTATTATTCCTTGTCGCAACGAAGAAAAGTTTGTAAAAAACTGTATTGATTCTGTCTTAAAATTTGAGGATTTAGAAAGATACGATTACGAAATATTATTGCTTGACGGCATGTCGGAAGACAATACACGAAACATTATTGAGCAATATATTAATAAAAATAACCGAATTAAATTATTTGATAATCCGGGTATAATACAATCAACAGCTTTAAACATTGGTATAAAACAAGCCAAAGGCGATTGGATAATGCGGCTTGATGCACATGCTGATTATCCGAAAAACTACTTGAAAAAGCTAATCGAAACTTCTTTAAAAACCAATGCTGACAATGTCGGCGGGATTGTTAACACATTACCTTTTAATGATTCATACAGGGCACAGCTTGTTCAGGCATTAACGACTCATAAATTCGGAGTGGGAAATTCCGGTTTCAGGGTAGGCATGAAAGAGGGCGAAACAGATACTGTTCCTTATGGTTTTTTTAAAAAAGAAATATTTGAAAAAGTTGGAAATTTTAACGAACGATTAGTCAGAGCGCAGGACTATGAGTTTAATTGCAGAATAAAAAAGACAGGAGGCAAAATCTGGCTTAATCCCGATATTATCATAAATTATTATAATCAACCGGATATTTTAAAATTTCTTGGTAAACAATTTTATAAAGAAGCGCCATACAATGCTTATATGTGGTATCTTGCCCCATATACTTTTACAATAAGGCATGCAATAACTGCGTTTTTTACAACCGGAATTGTTTTTTTTGGCATTTTATCTTTTTTCTTCCCATTAATTAAATATTTATTCTTTTCAATTATTGGATTGTATTTTTTGTTAGCAATCATTTCTTCTATACAGCAAGCGATAAGATATAAAAGAGCACTACATATATTCACTCTTCCTTTTTCATTTTTTCTTTTTCATTTTATACATGGATCAGGAATTGTATTTGGCCTTTTTAGTTTGTTAATCGGAGTGTCTCCTATACAGAAAAATCATTAATTGTCAAGCAGCAGATTACCCAAATCACATAACATAACAGTTAAATTATAAAATATGGAAAAGGAAGAACTATTAGAAAACTTAAATATTCTTGCTCAAAAAACAAACGATCAATGGATGAAGGGACTGGAAAAAAGAAAAATAAAAGAATTGGAATTTCATAATCGTGATCGTGATGTTAAGTTTCAAGAAAAAATTAGCAAGGATACGTATGATAAAATATATGGAAACAGAAAATTCTATAAAACAGTTGAACTTTCTACTAAATATGTTGATAACTGGATTAAGAAAAATGCAGAAGGAAAAGTATTTTTAGATTATGCCTGTGGTAATGGTTTTAATGCAATAAAAGCGGCTAAAGCAAACGCTATGCTTTCTATCGGGATTGATATAAGTAATATTTCTGTGGAAAATGCAAAAAACACAGCAAAAGAAAACAAAGTTGAATCAAATACTTTTTTTGTCCAAGGTGATGCTGAAAGAACAGGGCTGCCTGATAATTCAATAGACGTGGTAATATGTTCAGGTATGCTTCATCATTTAGATTTAAGCTATGCTTTTTATGAACTAAGAAGAATTTTAAAACCAGGTGGAAAGATTTTAGCTGTTGAAGCATTGGATTATAATCCTTTTATTAAGCTTTATCGGTTAACAACCCCGGATATGAGAACAGAATGGGAAAAAGCCCATATTTTATCATATAAAGATATTAAATTTGCTAAAAGTTTTTTTATAGTTAAAACCATAAAACACTGGCATTTGTTTAGTATTATGGGAGTTTATTTGCCATCACTTTTGTCTTTCTTTAATTTACTGGATAAAATAATATTAAAAATACCTTTAATAAATAAAATGTCATGGATGTTTACCTTTGAATTACATAAAAATGATTAAACGCTTATTCGACATAGTATTTTGTACTTTCGGATTAGTAATTACCTCTCTTTTTCAATAATTGTCAAATTATACGGTGGCAGATCCTGTTAGAAAATAAAATACCTATACCGATTTGTTGTTGAATATCAACCAGTTTTATGTTCGTATTTATTATTACAAAGTAAATTTATATTTTGATTTATTTTTTAGAACGTAATTGCTTATTTTCGCTTTATAATTACTTTTAACAAAATTATACTACTATATAACAAAATAAAAAAGATGAATTAATGATAAATAAAATTAATACTAAAATTGTTTACACTATCTTTTTCTTTTCAGGAATAAGTGGTCTTATATATGAAACCGTATGGTTAAGAGTTTTGTCAAGAATTTTGGGATGTACTGTATATGCAACATCTATTGTCTTATCTGCATTTATGCTGGGATTGGCTTTAGGTAGTTACTTTATCGGAAAACATGCTGATAAATTCAAAAGGATTATCAGGGCTTATGCTATACTGGAATTATTTGTAGCAATTACTGCTTTTTTAATATATATTTCACTTAACAATTCGTCAGGAGTATTCAAATTTATTTTTTATCATATAAATGAAGACAGATTGTTATATTTATTTATTCAGGCTGTGATTGTTTTTTTTGCATTAGTAATTCCTACATTTCTTATGGGAGGGACTTTACCGATTTTAGGGACGGCATTAAAAAAACATAAAGGAAGCTTTGCCAAAAATATCGGTAACTTATATGGATTAAACACTTTTGGGGCTGTTTTCGGAGTGTTATTAAGCGGATTTATAACTATTGGCAGCATTGGCGAATTTAATACTATTCTTATCGGGGTATTTATTAATCTTCTTGTAAGTGCGGTAGTACTGATATTTTTGGATAAAAAATTTATATTTGAATCTGGTGGAAATATTGCAAATACTAATACTATTGAAAATGACACAAATAATAAAATTTCTTTTTATTCCGATAGAACCCGGAAACTCGTGCTAATTGCATATGCTTTGATAGGTTTTACGTCATTCGCTCTTGAAATTGTATGGACAAGAATATTTCAGTTACAACTCGGAACTTCAATATATTCTTTCAGTATGGTTTTAGGAGTTTATTTATTAGGATCAGCTTTGGGTAGTTTTTTTGCAGGTAAGTTTTATCACAAGATTAAGAACCCTGTTCAGGGACTTGGTTATTTGATAATCTTTATTGGAATTTATAGTATAATAGGAACATATTTATTTTCATTATTTATGCCGTATGATTCGTATGAAATTTTTAGTTTAAATAGGATACTTATACCATTATATGTGGTTTTCCCGTTTACTTTCATCCTTGGTATTATTTTCCCGATTATTTCTAATTGTTATGTGGCGAATAAGAATAGGATCGGGAAAGATATCGGCTTTTTATATTCAATGAATACGATCGGATGTATTTTGGGTTCACTTATTTCCGGTTATATATTAATTAGGTTTGTCGGAACCAGGGGCACAATTATAATTATTTCCTTAATAAACGGGCTTATGGGCATGGTGATCATACTTTCAAATCAAAAGAAGTTTTTTAAAAAGAAAAATGTAATAATTTCTTCATTGATTTTGGCCAGTATAATCATCCTTTCATATAAATCACCGGATCCATTTTTTACAGTTGTTAAAAAAAGAGTGTATGGTAAGAAAAATATGCAGTTGTATTACCATAAAGAAGGTATAATGGCAACTACAACTGCTTTCGGTTCAACAACAGACTCTTTAGATAAACATATTTTAATCAACGGCGTGGGCATGACAGCCCTGGTAACAGAAGCTAAACTTATGGCTCATTTGCCAATACTTCTTAGTCCGAATAATAATACAAAAGAAGTTCTGATTATATGTTTCGGAATGGGAACATGTTTGAAATCAGCAGTAACTCATAATGATGTAAATTGCGAGGTTGTTGAATTGGTTAAGGAAGAATATGAAACGTATAATTATTTTCATAAAGATGGAAGTGAAATTTTAGCAAATAAAAGAGTAAAATACTATGCTGATGATGGGAGGAATTTTTTATTATTGAATGAAAAAAAATATGATATTATAACGATAGACCCCGCCCCACCTATATGGAGCGTAGGATCGGTTAACCTGTACTCATCAGATTTTTTCATTTTATGTAAAGAACATTTAAAACAAAAAGGAATATTTTGCTTATGGGTGCCTCCGGCTCCATATACGGAAGTTAAAATGATAATGAAATCTTTTTATAGCATATTCCCAAACACCACAGTCTACAGAGGAATAAAACATCCCGGATTTTATTTAATTGGTACGATAATACCTTTAAATATTGATACCGCAAAATTTAAAGATGCTGCAAATAACAAAGCTGTTATGAGTGATTTGAATGAATGGGATAATGCATTTGATTCCCCTGAAAAAATGCTTGACTTAAAAATTGCAGATTCGATGCAGCTTAACGCTTTTTTGAAAAATGGAAAAGTTATAACTGATAATTGTCCATACACTGAATTTCCCTTGTGGAGGAAAAGGTATAACCCATTATTTAAATATGAATTTAATGCAGAACAATTGAAAAAAATAATTAATGGTGAATTGAAAATAGAATAAATATTAATAAAAAATGAAACGTTTATTTGATATTATTTTCAGTTTTGTTGGTTTGGCGATTTTTTCTCCATTCATACTGATAATATCATTAATTATTAAACTCAATGATAGCGGACCCATATTCTACATGGCATCTCGTGTTGGACTGAATGGTAAATTATTTCGGATGTTCAAATTTCGTACAATGGTTGTTAATGCTGATAAAATTGGCGCTTCATCAACTACAAACTCTGACCCGAGAATTACAGGGATAGGAGGATTTCTACGGAAATACAAACTTGATGAAATACCCCAGCTTATTAATGTATTCACAGGTGAAATGAGCATTGTAGGCCCCCGTCCTGAAGTGAAATATTTTACTGATATGTTTACTGAAGAAGAAAAAGCGATATTATCAGTAAAACCAGGTATTACCGACTGGGCTTCTGTTTGGAATTCCGATGAAGGGAAAATTCTTGAAGGGGCTGATGATCCTGATAAAGCTTATATGAAACTAATCTGGCCCGAAAAAAAACGCTTGCAATTGAAATATGTTAACGACCATTCTTTTTTTACCGATATAAAAATTATATTTTTAACTTTACGGGCTGTTCTTTTTAAGAATTAATCGTCCCTGCTTTAATATATTACTAATGTTATGTTAAACTTATTTCTACGCACTAAGATTGCTTCACCCTCCTTCGTCGGCTTCGCAATGACGTCATTGCGAGGAGGAACGACGAAGCAATCTATTCGACATATCACTTTTAACACAACACTAACATGAATTTTTCAAAAGAACTTTTGGAAAAATTATATCGCATGATGCTAAGAATAAGGCATTGTGAAGAAAGCATAGTTGAACCTATTTTAGACGGCTCTGTGCGGTGTCCCGTTCATCTTTATTCCGGACAGGAAGCTATTGCAACAGGCGTTTGCGCTAACCTTGAGAAAAGCGATTATATTTTCGGGAATCATCGTTCACATGGGCATTATCTTGCAAAAGGCGGCGATATGAATTCTATGGTTGCTGAAATTTATTGCAAGTCATCAGGGTGTTCACGGGGAAGAGGGGGGTCGATGCACCTGATTGATGTTGAAAACGGCATAATGGGCGTTGCACCTATTGTTGCTGGAACCATATCGCTCGCTCTTGGAGCTGCATTAGCATCTAAAATAAGAAAAGATAATCGTGTTACAGTTAGTTTTTTTGGCGATGGAGCCACAGGAGAAGGCGTTTTGTATGAATCTCTCAACTTTGCCTCGCTGAAGAAATTGCCAATAATTTTTGCCTGCGAAAATAATTACTATTCAACACATTTGCATATAAGTGAAATAAGAAGCAATAACAACATTTCTGATATTGCAAAACCTTTTGATATTCCCACTTTTAAAGTTGATGGAAATAATGTATTGGAAGTATATGAAATTGCCGGTAAAGCTATTGATTTATGCAGAAACAAAGGACCTGTCTTTATCGAATTCTTGACATACCGGTTAAGAGGCCATGTAGGCCCTGACGACAATATTCAGGGTACACACACGGATATTCGCCCAAAAGAAGAGATAGAACATTGGAGAAAAAAGGATCCGATACTTCATTTCTCGTCTTACTTATTAGATAACAGAATATTTTTTAAGGAACAACTGGAAGAAATAGAAAAACAGGTTGCAGAAGAAGTGATAAATGCCAAGGCTTTTGCAATAAAAAGTGAAAAACCACCTAAAGAAGAACTGGAATATTATGTCTTCAAACAATAATCGGGAACTTAGTTTTAGTTTGGCCATCAATGAGGCGATTACTCAATTGATGAGTGCAGATGCTTCTGTAATGCTCATCGGACAGGGAGTTAAAAGTCCATGGTATGTTGGTAACACATGCAAGGATTTGATAAAAAAGTTTGGAGAAGAAAGAGTAATTGATACACCCGTTTCAGAAAATGCAATTACAGGAGCTGCTGTGGGAGCTGCTATTGCCGGCATGAAAGCGATAGTCGTTCATCCCCGTGTTGATTTTGTTTTGTATGCTTTTGATCCTATAATAAATCAGGCTGCAAACTGGCATTACATGAGCGGCGGGAAATCCAATGTCCCTGTTGTGTTCTGGCTTATCGTAAACAGGAGAGGGGAACAGGCTGCCCAGCATTCGCAGGCGTTACACTCAGTGTTTGCTCATATACCCGGATTAAAAGTTGTTATGCCTTCAACCTCTTATGATGCAAAAGGCTTACTGATTGCTTCAATAAATGATCCCAATCCTGTTGTTTTTATTGACGACAGGTGGTTATATAATCAAAAAGGGATCGTTCCTGAAGAAATATATGAAGTCCCTATCGGAAATGGTATAATAAGAAATGAAGGTAAAGATATAACATTGGTTTCGTATTCATATATGGCTGTAGAATCTGCAAAAGCAACCGAAAAACTGAATAAAGAAGGAATAAGCGTTGAATTGATTGATTTACGAACAATAAAACCTTATGATGAAGAATTAATAATTAATTCTGTAAAAAAAACCGGAAAGTTAATAGTTGCAGATGGTTCGTGGAAAACCAACGGTTTTGCAGCAGAAATTATTGCAAAGGTTACAGAAGAAGCTTTTCATTTCTTAAAAGCTCCTGCTAAAAGGGTTTGTTTGCCCGATTTGCCTGCTCCGGCTTCGTCTTCATTAGAAATTGTGTATTATCCTACATGGAAAAATATTGTCAGTACCATAAAAGAAATTATATAATGGGATTAAGAAAAGTCAGATTTGTTGAGCCAGCCAAGCTTTACCGCATGATTAAAGATGAACTTGATGCCGCTTATTTTGATGTGATGTCAAAAGGTGAACTGATTGATAGAAGTCATCTGAAAAGCTTTGAAGCAAATCTTGCAAAATTTGTGGGTACTAAGTATGCCATCGGCCTGAATAGCGGTTATGATTCATTGCACTTGTCGTTACGAGCTGCCGGAATTGGACAAGGCGATGAAGTAATTGTTCCTGCTCATACTTTTGTCGCTTCCTGTTCTGCAATAGTTAATGTTGGTGCAACTCCTGTATTAGTTGATGTTGCGAGGGATTTCAATATTGATGTTAACAAAATCGAAGAAGTAATTACTAAAAAAACAAAAGCTATAATTCCCGTGCATCTTAGCGGGTGGATGGCTGATATGCCCGAAATTATTAAACTGGCAGAAAAATATAATTTGGCAGTTATTGAAGATGCCTGTCAGAGTCTTGGTTCAAGCATCAATGGTAAGGGCGCCGGCGCATGGGGT
>JBBAAT010000102.1:0-9141 GCA_041658145.1 Bacteroidales bacterium
CGATTTCACCTATTATGTCCTGATGGTAAGCAAATGGATCATTATTACTGCAATGTCCTTTTTTATTATTTCGTTCCTTTATTACTTTGCTCCTGCTAAACGTGAAAGATTTCGTTTTATTTCTGCAGGATCCACACTGGCAACCCTTCTATTTATACTGACCTCTCTTGGTTTTAATTTTTATATTTCCAATTTCTCACAGTATAATAAATTATATGGGTCTATAGGCGCTCTTATCATCATCCTGATGTGGATATACATAAACGCTATTGTGCTACTCATAGGCTTTGAGCTGAATGCCAGCATTATGAATGCAAAAAAAAGCAAAAAAAACAATTAGCAAAATTCAATTTTACGTGGGACAGATGAATATAAGAAAACGTGTTATCTTTGCAAATGATTATTTTCCCATTAATCAAGATATTCCTTACGCTAACATTTCATATATTGGGGCTGATTATGATACATTTTAACAAATATTATTGAAAATACCTCTATAGACAGATATGTTTCATAGTTTTATTTACTTTTTATGAAAAAAATATCCGTTTTTTTATCTGTTTTAATTATTATATTTTCCCATATAGCTTATTCACAACCCCTTCAAACCAATGTCTGGTACTTTGGACACTATGCAGGTTTGAAATTTGTAAACGGTAACCCTGTTGCCCTTTCAAACGGGCAAATCGACAATACAGAAGGGAGTTCTGTCCTGTGCGACAATTATGGTAATTTACTTTTTTATACGGATGGTATTACCGTATGGGACAAGAATCATAATCCAATGCCCAATGGTACCGGATTAAATGGCAATACCTCATCCACGCAAACTCTTCTTGTTAAAAAGCCCGGAAATTGTATGCAATATTATATTTTTTATACCGACGGTCAGGTGTTAAACAATAGTTACTATTCTGTTGTTGACCTGATTTTAAACGGGGGTTTGGGAGATGTTGTTACTGCATCAAAGAACACTTTTCTTCATCACCCCGCTACTGAAAAAATAACTTCCGTTGTGCATCAAAACGGCACTGATGTATGGGTCATCTTTCATGAATTATATTCAAATAAATTCATGTCATATTTGATTTCTTCAACAGGATTAAATGCTATCCCAGTAACATCAAATGCAGGTCTAACACATACAAATATGATAGGGTACATGAAAGTTTCACACAATGGGAATAAGCTTGCGACTGCTGTTACTTTTACTCCTGATAGTCGGGCAGAAGTATATGATTTTGATAAATTAACGGGTATAGTTTCAAACCCGGTAGTATTTAATAATTGGGACGGTGCATATGGCATTGAGTTTTCTCCTAATGACAGTATTTTATATGTTAGTAAATATTGGACTTCAAATGAATTATACCAAATTGATTTAACAAATCTCAGCCCTTCTTCATATACTTCCATTTCATCTGGATCCAATGTTCATTATGACTATTGTGCATTACAATTGGGTCCGAACGGAAAAATATATATGGCAAGAGGAGCATCAGGTGGACAAAATTATTTAAGTGTTATTAACAATCCAAATACTCTCGGCGCAGGATGTAATTTTGTTAATAACGGATTCACTCTGGCGACTGGCACATATGGTGTTCTCGGATTACCAACATTTCATCAAGGTTTGTTTAATTACCATACAAATGATTTTACTTTTTCTTCAACGAATTGCTTGACATTCGATTTTTTGAGTTCTATTAACGGGCCTTATGACTCACTGAGTTGGAACTTCGGTGATGTGATTTCCGGTTCAAATAATTTTAGCAATGCGTTGAACCCTCAACATACTTTCTCTGGTACAAACAATTTTAATGTAACTTTAATTATTTACACTGAGTGTTATAATGATACCATCCAGCATCTGGTAAATGTTACAACTTCAGTGGTTCCTGTAAATTTAGGAAATGACACTACTATTTGTAATTCATCTTCATTAGCTTTGAATGCTGGAAATCCCGGGAGTTCTTATTTATGGTCAACCGGTGATACAACACAAATCATCTCAGTTTCGTTAACTGGCAGCTATTGGGTTTCTATAATAAATTCAGGATGTACCGGATCGGATACGATTGATATAACATTTGCATCACCACTCATTGTTTCGTTGGGAAATGATACAACTTTATGTTCTGGTAACTCCTTAATACTGAATGCGGGAAATCCCGTGAGTTCTTATTTATGGTCAACTGGTGATACAACACAAATCATCTCAGTTTCTGCCAGTGGAAATTATTGGGTTTTTGTAACCAATGGGAGTTGCAGCGGAAAAGATACTATTAATGTGTCTTTTGTTTCGGTTCCTGTTGTGTCATTAGGGAACGATACTGTTTTGTGCCCCGATGCTTCAATATCCCTTAATGCTGGAAATTCAGTTGCATCATATCTATGGTCAACTGGAGCAGTTACTCAAAGTATTATAGTTTTTAATCCCGGAACGTATTGGGTAAAAGTGACAATTGGAAATTGCGTTGGAGCAGATACTATCAATATTTCCAAAGTTTCGGATATTGAACTTGGTAGTGATGTTTCCTTGTGCAATGAACCTGAAATTACTCTCGATGCCGGCAATATGGTTTCAAATTATTTATGGTCAACAGGCGATACAACTCAAACGATAATGGTTGCTCAACCCGGAGAATATTGGGTAAAATCAAATTATAAAAATTGTGTATTATCGGATACTGTGAAAGTCACAGATGGCTATTTTGCTTTATATTTACCTAATACTTTCACGCCCGATGAAAATGGTATAAATGATATATTCAGGGGATATGGGGAAGGTATTACTTTTTATGACCTCAAGATTTTTAGCAGATGGGGAGAATTTATTTTTGAAACAAAGGATATAAATACAGGATGGGACGGAACTTATAAGGGAAGATTGGTACAAATTGGTATTTACGTATGGGTTCTTGATTATCAAACAGTATGCAGCGACAAGAACATACGTAAATATGGCTATGTTATGTTATTAAAATAAATTTAAAAAATATTGTGAAGCTTTATTTTAAAAACAATAGTTATTCATCCTTACCTCCAATAAATTTTTCGAAAACAGGTTTCACAACCAGTGGTAATTCTTTTCTGTAAACCCAAAATACCAGTGAACAAATTAAAATCATTTGTATAATCTGAATAAGCATACGGTAATTTTCAATCATGAATATTTCAGATACGACAATTAACACAATATAAATTGCAGGAAGAAAAATTTGTTTAACTTTATTAAATGAATAAGTAAAAATTTTTCTTGTTTCGATATATAAAAATAACACCTGAAGAACTTTTACAATAAAACCAGCCCATACAGCGCCCCAAAGCCCAAAATACTTAATCAAAACAATGCTAAGTATGACTTGGCAAATTGCTGAATACAAGAATATCCGCGGTAATAATTTTGTTTTTTTCAAATAATAAATCGGAGCTGAAAACAGACCAAACAAACTGCGGGTAACAAACCCCAGGCTCAATAATGAAATGAAGGGAAACATTGGAGAATAATCATTTTTTATAATGATGTGAGGGATAATGATGGGGACAATTACAACAAAAACCGGAATAATCAGCATTGTTACAGCTGTGAAGCCATTGAAATATCTGTTTACTTCGGGAGTAAGTTTAGTAAGCTTTTGTTCATTCCATATTCTGAATATTTTTGGATAAAACGAATTGACTATTCCCATCTGGAAGTATTCGATTATTAAAGTGCTTTTTAGAGCAATATCATAAATGGCAATGTCGGATTTAGTGAGGAATCCATTAATAATAAAACGGTCGATATTAGATAAAATCCATGTCAATAAATAGTAAATGAAAATAGGTAAGCAATAATAAAAAATAGGTTTAAAATATTTAGTTTTAAAACGAATTCCAAACTCATTTGAAAACCCATAGATAGCTATAATAAATATTCCAACACCTGATAAAAGTCTTCCCCACATAGGGCCCATAAGAGTATTCGGGTACATAAATAAAACAACCACGGAAATTACTATTGTGAGCACAAAATTTATAATGTTATACCAGAAAAATTTTGCGGGACGTTGCTGATAAATAAGAAGGTTGGTGTATGTTTTAAAAATGCAGTTAAATATTCCTGTTAATACACACATTAATCCATAAGGGTAAAAGCTTTCCTGAAAAAAAGTTTTGAAAATAAGGTTCCCGAAAATGAAGAATATTAACAAATACATCAAACCTAATAATAGCAGGGAGCCTATAATAGTACCTATATAATCTTTGAGATAGGAAATATTGCTTTTATTCTCAACGTAGAAAAAACCGATATGTGCATCTAAAGCAAAGTTTACAAGCGTTTGAACAAGGAAAGTAAATGCAATGTATAAAGCAAATATGCCTATTAATTCTTTTGAAAGGAGATTGGCATAAAACAAAAGCAGTATCATGGCCGAAGCCAAAGGCAAGGATCCTACTACAGAATATATAAAAGATGATTTTATGAAGTTTTTGGAGATCAATGTTGTTATGTTGCGGATATAAGTTTGCAAAAAGCTTGTTCTCGTTTTGAAATATCAAAATTATCAATTATTCTTTGTCGGGCATTATTAGCTAATTCTTTTTTGTGAAAATCATTTAAAGATGTAATTTTTGTAAGGGTTGAAAAAATTTCATTTAAGTTTTTTTTATTTATAACAAAACCAGTATCCGAAATTATTTTAGGAATAGCTCCTACATTAGAACCAATAGGAATACAACCAGAAAGCATTGCTTCACACAGAGCATTAGGAAAACCTTCTGAAATGGATAATTGTAAATAAAATTCTGTTTCAGCTAATATGTTTTTAACTTGTTCCGAAGCTAAAAATGAATAGCAAATTACATTTTTGGGTATATTTAGAGATGATTTATAGCTTTCGCTAATACCAATTATTTTAAATGAATACTTTGGGAAATATTTTGCTAATTCAATCACTACATCAATACCTTTCACAAGAAATCGAGTATTGTCTGAAACATTTGCAACTGTTACAAAAGAATTCGGTATATTTTTATTTTGTATACTTCTATTTCCCCAAAATGAGTAATCAAAACCATTAGGAATAACAGTATATTGAGTTTTAATTTTAGGAAAAAAAACTTTGTACCCTTGCTCTTTATATATTTCAGGTTCAAAGTAAAAATAATTATTATATACCAACGATTCGTCAACTGGGACAAGCCGTTTGCAAAGTTGATAAGACCATTTTATAAATAATTTTAACAAAGGCTTTCGAAGAGAGCCATAATTTATACTTGGAAATGAAACACAATCAGTTCCGCCAAGAATAATAAAAACCGGTATGTTGAATATACGACCATAAATAGATGGAAAAAGAGACCAATATCCTCCAAACATAATAATGATAACTTTTGTTTTATTTAATTTTAGTAAAAGACGAAACGCTTGCATTGCAAGAGTTATAGGGATTAATAGTTTATTGTCCCAAGTTTGTGGAATGGTTTGAATAAAGTAGGTTTTAGATAAAAAATCAATATCTTTTTTAATAAAGCTTGCTAAGGTCGGATAAATATATATTAATTTTTCATTTTTCATTTATCAAAAAATTCAAATAGTTTTAAACCAGAAATAAATACGTTTTTGCAATTTGTTAATAATTATTGATGAAGTTTTTTTGGATGTAAATATTGATTTTTCTGTTCGTTTTTTCAAAACAATATAAACATAATCGTTTTCTATGTGTGTTAGCGAATAAGCATTGTATTCTAATAGTTCAAAGTTTTCTTCATAAGATAATTTAACTATCCAGTCTGCATGTAATGATTGATCAATAATTTGCAATTTAGATGGATCAGTATTTTTTATATAGTTTATGGCATTTGGATGAGGAATGTTAATTATTACTTTTGAATTCTCGTGAGTAAATGCGGATAAAACAGAAAATAAATTTTTGTGTTGATCTATAGGAATATGCTCTAATACGTCAGGTAATATTATAAAATCAAATTTTTTGTTGTACGAAAAATCAGTCATATCTGAAACTACAAATTCGCATTTTTTCGATTTTTTAAAACGTTCTGTTGCAATACGAATATTTTCACTACTTATATCTACTCCAACTATATAACCGTTATTAATATAGTTATGTATAAGTTTAGTGAGGGTTCCTATACCGCAACCAATTTCTAATATCTTATGATTTTTTTTTAAACCAGCTTTTATTATCTTGTAAAATAAATGATAATGCCTAATGTTTAAACCAATATTAATTTGCTTTTTTGCGTATGTATTATAATAATCTGCAATTTGTTGTTTCGATAAATTATCCATTATATTGAGTTTTTACTTCTTAAACTATTTTTTTTGTTTTCAAGAAAACTATCATTATCACAATATAAAGGGAAAAACATAGCAGGAGGCTTGTCTTTAGTATATTTGCAGGGACATCTTTTGTAACAAGACAACCCATTCCGAGTGTGGAATTTTCACCAAAGCCAAATCAATAATTGATGAATATTCTTTAAGTTGGGATTGTTGAAAGATTTTTTTAAATATACGTTTAATCATTTTATTTAAAAATTAGCCATTAAACCTGCCAATTCTTTAGTCAGGTTTTTTCTCGAAAAACGTTCTATACCTTTATTATGTGATTGTAATATACCTGCTTTATATTCAGAATATAAGCTTATAATATTTTTTTTCAAAGTTTCATCATCGGGATGGACTGACACAACAAGAACTTTTTCCATTTTATGATTTTTTTTGTTATCTTAACTTAAAGATCTTAATTCTTTGACTGCATTGGTCTTGCCGGAACACCTACTTTAACGGTATTATCCTCAAGTTCTTTATTCAATAACGAACCTGCGCCAAGAGTTGAATTATTTCCAATTTTAATATATTGAAGTATTGTGGCGTTTGTTCCTATAAGATTACAGTCGCCAATTACAACGCCTCCTGATATGTTTGTACCTGGATTGATAACATTAAATGACCCAACAACAGAATCATGCCCTAAAGTACAAATCAGGTTAAAGTAATTAAAAGAACCTATTTTTATATCACATGTAAAAACACAACCGGCTGTAATAATATTTCCTGTTCCCATTTCAATTGAGTCTTTGTTCCCAACAAAGTTTGGATGTATTAAATTTGGAAAGGAAAAATACGGAAGGAATTTTTCTGCAACTTTCTTTATTACCTGTGGGTACCCAATCCCTATAGCAATTTGAATACTTTTATCATTTTTATTTTTATTTATAAAATCCGATTCCTCAAAAACATCAAATAATTTGTTACCTATCCGGAGTGTTTCAAATTTCCGGTCTACATCAATAAAACCTTTGAAATCGCAGATACTTGAAGAATCAGCGTTATTAATTTCATTTATTAAAAAATAAACCTCTTTAGATAATCCACCTGTTCCAATTACATATATTTCCTGTTTCATATTAAAATATTTTGCCTGCTTATTATGAATTGAATAATTAAATTCTCACACTGCTTGGAATATTTACCAACCTTTCCTCAAGCCATTTCGCATTATCAAGATTTGTACAAAAACAGTTTTTATACATTGGCAATTTATTCATTAGCCTCCATACAGGTCTTGTCATTACTCCATTCTCATTAGTAAATTTCAGAAACATTTCGCGTTCTTCAAAGTTTTTCAAAAAAATACAGTTAAGCCAGTAATTCGACATACAATCTTTTTTCTCTGTAAAAAAATCTATTCCGGTTTTTTTAAAAAATTCTTTATATAATCCAGCCAGTTCTCTTTTATTCTTCAAATAAAAATCAATCTTTTCCATTTGCGCACACCCTACTGCGGCATTCAAATTGGTCATCCTGTAATTATACCCAACTTCATCATGTGCAAATTCCCATGGATGTGGAATTTTAGCAGTTGTAGAAATGTGTTTTGCACGCATGGCAAGTTTTTCTTCATCAGTCAGGATCATGCCACCACCACCGGTAGTTATGGTTTTATTTCCATTAAAACTTAAAATACCCAGTTTTCCAAAGGTTCCTGTATGCCTCCCTTTGTAATAACCGCCAATGGACTCGGCTGCATCTTCAACAACACATATATTAAATTTATTACAAATTTCAACAATCCGGTCGATACGTGAAGGATGACCGAATATATGAACAGGAACACATGCTGCAATACGATTAGCAGAAACTTTGTTGTAAAGAAAGCCATCATCACGTATCTCGCATTGTTTTGAAAGAAATTCTTCCAACTTCTCAACTGACAAACCTAAAGTGTCAATATCAGAATCAATGAACACAGGGGTTGCTCCGCAATGTGCTATAGCATTAGATGTAGCAACAAAAGTAAGAGCCTGTGTCAATACCTCATCACCACTTTTTACTTCGGCTATTTTAAGTGCAATTTCAAGAGCGCATGTACCATTAACCATCGCAACTGCATACTTTGAACCTGTGAATTCGCAAATCATTTGCTCAAACTTCCCGACAAATTCACCCACATAAGAAACAAAAGTTGTATCAATGCACTTTTCAAGATATTTCTTTTCGTTGCCTGCAAACACAGGAACATGAAGAGGAATCACCTTTTCGTACTCACCATAAGTCTTGCGAATAAAATCAATCGTTTCTTTATATGTTTGCAATGTATCGGACATTATGTGTTGTAAATATTGTGTTTGTAAAGTTTAAGATTTTCGGGTTTTTTAAACCATTCAATAGTTTCTTCAAGTCCTTTGTCTAATGTCCACGAGGGTTTCCATCCGGTTGAAGTTTTTATTTTAGAATTATCACCGAGTAACAAATCCACTTCACTTTTTCCCGGTCTTTTGCGCTTGTCATCAGTTAATATTCGTGCAGCAGGATTTATCATGCCTATAATTTTCTTTGCAAGGTCGCCAACAGAAACAGTTTCATTCGTCGCTATATTCACTTCTTCCCCTGATAGTTTTTCGGATTGTGCAATTTCAATAAACCCGTTTATGGTGTCTTCAACAAATACAAGGTCTCTCTGCGGATGCAATGAGCCGAGTTTTATTTCAGTTTTTCCGCTTAAAAGCTGAGTGATAATGGTGGGAATGACGGCTCTTGCCGACTGCCTAGGTCCATAAGTATTGAACGGTCTTACAATGGTAACAGGCAAATTAAAACTGCGGAAAAATGATTCAGCCATATAATCA
>JBBAAT010000103.1:0-9138 GCA_041658145.1 Bacteroidales bacterium
ATCATTAGTCAACACCATTAAAAAATATCATCCTGTGTGGATGAGCGTACATTTCACGCATCCGTCGGAAATCACACCCGAAGTGAAAGAAGCATGCGAACGCCTTGCTGACGCCGGCATTCCGCTGGGAAGCCAGACCGTCTTGCTGAAAGGTATTAATGATGATGTTACTATAATGAAAAATTTAATGCACGAATTGCTTAAAATAAGGGTACGTCCATATTATCTTTATCAGTGCGACCCTATTTCGGGTTCGGCTCATTTCAGAACACCCATAGAAAAAGGATTGGAAATAATTCAAGGTTTACGCGGATATACTTCAGGATATGCTGTGCCTTCTTATGTGATAGACACACCTGGCGGCGGTGGAAAAATCCCACTTCTTCCTGAATATTATCTTGGTAAAGAAGGTAATTATGCACTGTTGAAAAACTATAAAGGAAAAGTTTATAAGTATCCTGACTTTTGCTAATCTGTATTTCATTTCTAATTTTCTGTATTAATTTTTTTATCCATTAATGAGAGTAGGAATTACTTACGATCTGAAATCTGATTACCTTGCAGAAGGCTATACAGAAGAAGAAGCGGCAGAATTTGACAGCAATGAAACTATTGCAGGTATTGAAAATGCGCTTATCGCAAATGGCTTTCAACCCGAACGTATTGGAAATGTAAAATCACTGATAAACCTTCTATCAAACGGAAAAAGATGGGATATCGTTTTTAATATCTGTGAAGGTATGTACGGTATAGGTCGCGAAGCCCAGGTTCCGGCGGTGCTTGATATTTACAACATCCCTTATACATTTTCTGACGTGCTTGTTAATTCCCTTACCCTGCATAAAGGTCTTACCAAACGGGTGATACGCGATCTTGGAATCCCAACTGCAGATTTTGCTATTGTTGAAACAGAAACTGATATTGACAAAATAGATCTTCCATTCCCTCTTTTTGCAAAACCCATAGCTGAAGGAACAGGTAAAGGAATCACTCCGAATTCTAAGATTACAAATTCTGATGATTTGAAAAAAGTTTGTATTGAAAGACTGGCACAATATAAACAACCAGTTCTTGTGGAAACATTTTTACCCGGACGTGAATTTACGGTAGGCATTATCGGTACAGGCGAAGAATCGGAAGCTGTTGGTATAATGGAAGTCTGTTTCCGTGAAAATGAAGCCCTGCCTGCCCCCGATTACATCGGGGCAGGCGGCAGGCAGGCTTCGAAAATTTATTCTTATCATTCAAAAGCAAATTATCTGCAGCTTATCGATTACACAGTTCCTGAAAAAGAAATCACAGATGTATGTTATAAAATAGCGCTGGCTTCATGGAAAGGGCTTGGTTGCAGGGATGGCGGACGTATCGATTTACGTATGGATAAAAATGGCGTCCCAAATTTTATTGAAGTGAATCCACTTGCAGGGCTTAATCCCATACATTCCGATCTTCCTATTTTATCTAAAATGGCAGGCATATCTTATGAAGAACTGATTGGAAAAATAATGAAATCGGCTATAAAAAGACTAATTAAATAAATGATAGTGGGAAAAAGAAATTCATTGAAATTGGGATATTCATTGATCCCGAAACTTCGGGATTGAAATTAGAAATTAATAGAAATAAAATAATAATAGTCATTGATTGAAATTTGTTAAATGCTTCGGAGTGAAAAAAGAATAAATAACATGAAAAATAACAAGGTTGTAATTTTATTCAACAAGCTATCCGAAAACCCGCAGGCCGATGAGTTGGATGTATTAACACAGGTTAATCTGGTTGCTGATACATTAAAAGAACTTGGCTATGTTATCAGCGAAGTTCCGTTCTCTTTTAATATCAATGAAGCGATAAAACAAATAAAAGAGATTGATCCCTGTTTTGTTTTCAATCTTGTAGAATCCATTGACAACAAAGGAGAACTGTGTTACATTAGCCCTGCAATACTGAATTATCTGCAAATACCTTATTCCGGTGTTCATCTGGAAGGGATGTTTATTACAACAAACAAACTGCTCACAAAAATAAATTTAAAAAGCAATGGAATACCTACTGCTGATTGGATTGAGCTTAATGAACTTAAAAAAATTGATCCGTCTGTAAGATATATTTTAAAACCAATATGGGAAGACGCTTCTATTGGTCTTGATTTCGATAGCGTGTTCCATGGCGATGACAAAGTTTATATTGAGAAATTAAAAAATGTTGACAGGAATAAATTTTTTATTGAAAAATATATTGAAGGAAGAGAATTTAATATTTCAGTTATTGGAGGGAAGAATGGTCCTGAGGTAATGCCTCATGCTGAAATGCAGTTTATTAATTTCCCTGAAGACAAGCCAAAGATATTGGGCTATTCGGCAAAATGGGTTGAAGACACTTTTGAACACGAAAGGACAAAAAGGACCTTTCTTTTCAACGAAAACGATAAAGTTTTGCTTGATAAACTTTCAGAAATATGCCTGCAATGCTGGAAAGTTTTTAATCTGAGAGGATATGTAAGGATAGATTTCAGAGTAGATAATGAAAACAATCCTTATGTGCTTGAAGTGAATGCAAATCCATGTCTTTCACCAGATGGCGGACTTTATGCAGCAATTCAGCAGAAGGGGTATAGTTTTAAACAGGTTATGGAAAAAGTTATAGAAGACGTTTTTATCCAATAGAAGTTTTAAATAGTTTAAATTTATTGCCAGAAAATAAAAAACATGAATATAGAAAGCCTGAAATTCCGAACCGAAGTAAAGAGAGATGATCTGGAAAATGTGAGAGATATTTTACACTCCAGTGGATTTTTTTACGATTTTGAAATGAGTATAGCAATAGAATTAGTTGAAAATGTTTTTGAAACCGGCGGTGAAAGCCATTATCATTTTTTATTTGCCGAAGTGGATGGCAGGACGGCCGGATACACCTGTTTCGGATATATTCCCTGTACTAAACACAGTTGGGAACTATACTGGATAGGTGTTCACAATGATTGCAGAGGGTCGGGTGTTGGGAAAATGCTAATGGCTGAAACCGAAAAAATCATAAAAAACCTTGGAGGCAAAGGTGTTTATATCGAAACTTCCTCACGCGAAAAATACATTCCCACTCAAAAATTTTACAATTCCTGCGGTTGCGAACTGGTTGCCCGTATCAAAGATTTCTATGATGATGGGGATGATAAGATGATATATAAGAGGATTGTGTAGGCTCGCTAATCCTGCCAAGTCGAAACATTTGTGCCTGATTGGGAAATAAAATAATGAAACAAAATTACGATGTTATTATTATCGGCGGCGGCGTTGCAGGAATAACGTCAGGAATATTTGCTGCAAAGTCCGGCGCAAAGGTATTGATCCTTGAAAAAATGAGCGAACCGCTGAAAAAGCTTAAAATAACCGGCAAAGGAAGATGTAACATAACCAACACAGCTCCATTGGCAGCATTTCTGAATGAAACCGCGCCCAACCCGAATTTTTTAAAACCAACATTTTCAAGGTTTTTTAATGAAGACACTATCAACTTTTTTCACGGGATTGGAGTAGAAACTGTTGTTGAACGAGGTGGAAGAGTTTTTCCAAAAAGCAATTCGGCTGTGGGTGTGGCGAATGCAATGGTAAGTTATGCAAAAAGTTGCGGTGCGGAAATTCGCTGCAACAGCAAGGTAAAAAGATTCGTTGCAAAAGACGGACAAATTACCGGAGTTGAAATTGTACCAAATCAAATTATAAATGGGAAGACCTTTATTCTTGCAACCGGCGGAGCATCTTATCCTGCAACAGGTTCATCAGGCGACGGATACCCAATAGCCCGCGAATTAGGACACAAGGTAACAAATATTCGTCCTGCCCTTGTACCGGTAGAAACCAAAGGTGATACAGCAAAAAATTTGCAAGGACTCAGTCTGAAAAATGTTAAAGTAAATGTATGGATCAACGGCAAAAAGACAGATGAAGAATTCGGAGAAATGCTTTTCACACATTTCGGATTATCAGGTCCGATCGTCCTTACACTGAGCCGAAGACACAATGAGGCTATACAACAAAAAAAAGATGTGGTTTTTTCTATTGATCTAAAACCGGCTCTGGATGAGCAAAAGTTAGATAACCGTTTACAAAGGGATCTGGATGAAAACGGGAAGATGAAACTTTCAAATATTTTTAAATTATGGCTGCCATCAAAGCTTATTCCCGAATTTATCCGGTTGCTCAAACTTAACGGGGAAAAACCTGCAAACCAGGTAAGCGGGGAAGAACGAAAAAAAATCCGTTTGCTTCTTAAAGATTTTCGTTTTGAGGTTACTGCCCTCCGGCCTTTCAGCGAAGCGATCATAACTTGCGGTGGCGTGTGCCTTGAACAAATAAGTTCCAAAACACTTGCGTCAAAAATTTATCCCAATTTATTTTTTGCAGGAGAGGTGATAGACCTGGATGCTAATACCGGTGGCTACAATTTACAGATCGCCTTTTCCACAGGGGTAATGGCTGGAGAGCAGGCAGCTATTTAAGCTTGTCTGTTTTAATTTTCCAATAAAAATAAAATGGAATCCCGGTCAATATTAACCCGATACCAATAAGACTTTCAACAGGTCTTTCCACAAAAGAACTTACTACCAATACAATACAAAAAATCACAAAAAGTGCCGGTATCAACGGATAACCAAATATTTTTTCTTTATACTTATCTTTTATTTTAAGTATAAAAAGTCCGAATGCACCTGTTCCGTAAAAAATAAAAGCTGCAAAAATAAGCATGTCTGTAAGCCGGTCGAATGTGCCGGAAATAACAAGCAGGCATGCCCAGATGCACTGGATCATCAAGGCTTTGTGCGGAGTTTTATATTTAGGATGAACATTTGCAACGGAACGAAAAAATAATCCTTCTTTAGACATTGCATAATAGATACGCGACGACGACATTACACTGCTGTTAGTAGTACCGAATGTGGAAACGAGAATCAAAACGGAAATAATAATAAAACCGGCAGGTCCCATTACAGTTTTTGTAACTTCGGCAGCCGCTATGCTGTTTTGATTTTGAACCATTCCAACGTAAGAATCTACGGGCATTACATACAGGTAGGCATAATTTACAATAAGGTAAAATGCTGTAACTATCAATACTCCGCCAATGATTGAAATTGGCAGGTTTCTTCGCGGATTTTTCACTTCACCGGCAAGAAATGTAATATTTACCCAACCATCGAATGCCCAGAAAGCGCTGAGCATTGCAGCAAAAACAATACTTGTAAGTTTCCAGAAATTCAAATTGTTTATTTCACTTATATGTTGCGACGGCTGGTGAAAATTGCTGCTGCCGCCAATTCCGGAACCAAAGCAAATGCCCAACAGTAAAAGGACACCGATTATTTTGGCAATGGTAAAAAAGTTAACTGTAAAACCCCCATATTGTACTCCGAAATAATTAATGGCAGTAATTAAAATTATGGCGAGAATAGCTATTGTTTTCACACCGATATTATCGAAAGGAAAGATGTAACCTAAAAAGCTGATGTTTGCAATGCTGGCGGAAAACCCGGGCAGATGAACCATGTTGTTCACAGACTGGCTGAAAACATAAGCAATAGAAGCAATTGAAGCTGACTGTATCACTGAAAAGGCAGTCCAGCCGTAAAGGAAAGAGAAGAATTTTCCATATATGATCTTCAGGTATTGATACTCCCCTCCTGCTTCTTTGCTGATGCGCGACAGTCCTGAATAACTGATAGCTCCAAGTAATGTGATAACACCTGCAAGCAGCCAGCAAAAAAGAATTAATTCCGAAGAATAAAGCGTTCCTGCCATCGGCGCAATCTTCTTGAACACGCCTGAACCGATCATAGAACAAATAACAACCATCAGGGCTGTAAAAAGTCCGAGCTTTCTTGAAAGGCTTGAATTTTCGGATGGGTTCGTCATTTTTAGATTCCTCGCTTTCCTGCCTGACTGCCAGCCCGACAATGTCTTTCTGGCGGGCATCACGCAGGCAGGGCTGCCAATGATACTTTGGTTAATAAAAATCGCCCCCAATGAACGGGAGCGGTTTTAATGATTCATATTTTATTTAGCCTAATTACTTTGTTTAACAGTCCGCTGCATGCAAATTATTTTGTCCAGTTTGCAATGTCAAGGCCTTTTATTCTTTTGAAATGGTCTGTATTATTTGTTACAAGTTGCAAGTCGTTGATTAAAGCAATTCCAGCAATGAGCGTGTCTGTATGTCCGATTTCAATGCCTCTTTTGCGAAGGTCTGCTTGAATTTCCGCTGCTACTTTTGCTGCTCGTAGTGTCAGAGGTAAAACTTTATTAAACTCAATAAAGTCAGTAAATTTTTTCAGTTGCTTTTTTGCGTCCTTGTAAAGAAGTCCATTAAGAATTTCATAATAGGTGATAATGCTTAAACTTACAAATCCATACTCTTGTAAATGCTCGTCAACTTTTGCGATTACTTTTGGATTTCCCCTTAAAAATTCGGAAAGAATGTCGGTGTCAATAAGCGATGGCTTCATATGTTAATGTTACGGTTAAAAAGTTTGGTTCTGACTTTTTTTGTTTCTTTTACAAAGTCCGAATAGTCCTTGTCTGTCATATCACTGAACGAACCAGCAAAAGCCAAAATCGTTTTTCGCAAATTGTCCGACTTTTTTATTTTGGTGTTAAGGGAATGAACGAAAGAATAAAGGTCTTCCAGTCGGTCAACGGGAATGTCTTTCATTTCTTTCAGTATAGCGTTTAATGTCAGCATAGTTGCCATTGTCGTAAATTTTGCTACAAAGTTAGTGATTTATTCATTCCTAACAATATCAAATAATGTTTAATAGTATTCTATTTCACGCTCTGTAATTTCTTTATTTTCCCTGTTTTATAATTTTAACTTTTTATTCCTTAACAAACTTTTTAACTGCAATCCCTTTTTCTGTTTTAATTTCTACAACATACACCCCGCTTGGAAATGCTGATACATCAACACTTGTTTTATTGCCGCTTGCTGCAATGGTTTTTATTAGCTGCCCTTGTATATTTAAAATTTCTATTGTGGCTTTTTGTGGGGTTTCTATAATAAGGTTATCGGTGGCGGGGTTGGGGTAAATAATAAGACAACTGTTATCTGCATATATATTTTCAATACCTGTAATAATAAAGGAGATAAAGCTTGCTTCGTATCTATAGACTGAGGCAAACGAGCATATCCAATTCTTTTTAGAATAAACCTGCAAACCACCCATGCCTGCTTGCCAATTGCTGTTTGCCCAAACTTCATATTTTCCGGTAATTGAATTGCCATCAACATCATAAGTATAAATATATCTACAGTAATTCACCCAGATGTTGGTTTGCCATACTTCATCTAATTCGGTCAGCATGTTTCCGCTTCCATCATAAGTATAAGTATATATCCAGTAATTCACCCAGATGTTGGTTTGCCATACTTCATCTAATTCGGTCAGGTTGTTTCCGCTTCCATCATAAGTATAAGTAGTTCTCCAGCTATTCACCCAAGTACCGGTTTGCCATAGTTCCCCTAATAAGGTCAGCATGTTTCCGCTTCCATCATAAGTATAAGTACATCTCCAGTCATTTACCCAAGTGCCGGTTTGCCATTGTTCATATAATTGGGTCAGCGTGTTTCCGCTTCCATCATAAGTATAAGTATATATCCAGGAATTCACCCAAGTGTTAGTTTGCCAATCTTCTCCTAATAAGGGCAGCATGTTTCCGTTGCCATCATAAGTATAAGTACATCTCCAGTCATTTACCCAAGTGCCGGTTTGCCATTGTTCATATAATTGGGTCAGCGTGTTTCCGCTTCCATCATAAGTATAAGTATATATCCAGGAATTCACCCAAGTGTTAGTTTGCCAATCTTCTCCTAATAAGGGCAGCATGTTTCCGTTGCCATCATATGTAAAAGTTTTTCTCCAGTCATTTACCCAAGTGCCGGTTTGCCATTGTTCATATAATAAGGTCAGCTTGTTTCCGCTTCCATCATAAGTATAAGTGTATCTATAGCTATTCACCCAGATGTTGGTTTGCCATTGTTCTATTAATCGGGTCAAAACATTGCCATTAATATCGAATGTTTGAGTATGCCTTTCAATAAAACCACTTAAAGTATCGTAAGTAATAATAGTATCCCATTTCCAGATCAGTGATTTCGGACCGGAAAGATCGGGCCTTTTTGCATGTACGGGCATTTGATCTTTTCCTAAATACTGCCATTGAGCGGGATTGGCAATATGGCTTTTGTTTCTGCCGGTTAATATTTTATCGGGCTGCTGCTGGGCAAACACAAAACATGTCATAAAAGCCAATACGGTAAAAAGAATAGATTTTTTCATAATTTTTATTTTTTAGTTAAATATTAATTTTATTTCCCATACTCTTTTCAAGGATTTTCAGGTTACTCCTTATATATTTTAATTTATATTCACAAAGTTAAAACATTTTCCAAACATCACAAATTTAAAAAACGCTACTGGTTTCCCCGTAGCGTCTCTATTAATAATGTTTCTCTGTCCCTATGCTCCCTAATTCACTATTTCACTAATTTACTAAGAACTCCTAACTAATGACTATTTAAAAAGTTTTAAAATTTGTAATCGTTATCTTCTATCAATTTGTTAGCAATTCTTCTTCTTGCTTCTTTAATATTTACAGGTTCGACAGAGGTTAAATATTTTAAGCCATTCTGTAATTTAGCGAACTCCTCCCCTGCTGCAAAAGAATTAACAGCATCAATACCCGACTTGTAAATTTGTGAAGCCGCTTCGTAAACAAACACATCGCAGATATCCTTATAAACATTGATTTCTTCGGCGCTCTTGATACCCTGAAGTTTTTCAACTCTTAAAACGACTGATTCGGCAACATAAAGCTGAATTGCCATATCGCAAATATTCATCATGATTTCCTGTTCGGTGTTGAATTGTTTTCCGACAGTTTCATAAGCTTTGCCAAGTATAAGAATAACTGCGTTTTTCAGATTTTTGATATAGAAATGTTTCTTGCCAAAGTAATCGGAAACGGATGTTGAAGTTTTCTTTTGTCCATCTATTTCTTTGTAAATTGATTTAGCGATATTGAATATTTCAGAATCAGCTCTTTTTGCATATTTGAGAAACATATCAGTTGCCACCAAACGGTTGATTTC
>JBBAAT010000104.1:0-9133 GCA_041658145.1 Bacteroidales bacterium
GTTTCAATGCTATGCGCATATCTTCATGAGTAATAACAGTAAGTTTTTGCATGATACCTCCTTTTGGAAGCAAAGATATGAATATTTTATCATGCGCAATAATTTATGTCGTTATGTATATGTTTGAAAATGTAAAAGGTTTCTTCACGATGTTTGAAGGACGGTTTTTTGACAAGGTAATAAATTCCTTTTTGGAAATTGGTTATAACCTCTCCTATTCAATGATTGATTCTTCAAAATATGGTGTGCCGCAGAAACGGGAAAGGATAATTATTTTTGGCACAAAAATAGACCGCCCCTTCAAATTTCCAAAGCCAGATAAACTACCTTTCGGGAAAATAAATTCTTATGCAAATGTTGGTGAAGCAATCAATGACTTGATGAAGAAGGATGAAAAATTTCCAAACCACATCGCATTAAATCATAACGACATTGTAGTCCATAGGTATGAATTGATTCCCGAGGGAGGAAAGTTGCCGAAGCCCGAACTTTTACCAATAGAAATCAGACGAAAAAATTTTGGTAACACTTACACACGTTTGCATAGGAAAGAAGTTTCTTCCACAATCGTTCCTGGTAACAATGCACTCCCAGTTCATCCAGTTCTGAATAGAAGTCTAACACCAAGGGAAGCAGCACGGATTCAAACATTCCCGGACTATTTTGTTTTCCGTGGCGATAGGCGTTCACAATGTATTTTAGTTGGCAATGCTGTTCCACCCTTGCTTGCAGCAAAGTTGGCTCACTGTGTTTATGATTTCATCAATGGAGTTGATTATGCTGGTATTGCTCCTGATGGCGAAGCTAATATAGGTGCAAAGTTTTCACGGCACAAAATAAATGGTGTGAAAAAAAATGGAAGGGCTACACTAAAATTTGCGGACTTATTTTGCGGTGTTGGTGGGTTCACACAAGGTTTGGAAGCAGCAGGACTTGAATGTATTCTTGGTGTTGACAATGATGAATTTGCAGTAGAAGCATATAGGCGTAACCAACACACACATGAATGTTTGCGTATTGACTTGTCATTAGAAAAAAATCAGAAAATAGTTGCAGAAAGATTGAAAAAAGAAAAAGTTGATTTGGTTGTTGGAGGACCTCCTTGTCAGGGTTTTTCAATTTTCGGAAAGCGTAGATTTGTAAATACAAAGAACCATGACTTAAAATCAGACAAGAGAAATGATTTAGTTTTTGCTTTCGCAAACATTGTAATTAATTCAAAAGCAAATTGGTTCATCATGGAAAATGTTCCAGGAATTTTATCTGCACATAATGGTTCTTATGTTGAAGAAATCAGAAAGTATTTTCTAAAGCATAAATACAAGACAGAAGTAAAGGTAATCAATGCTGCTGATTACGGAGTTCCACAATTAAGAAAGCGGTTCATTCTTTTCGGAACGAAAACAGATTTGATGATTCCATTTCCTAAACCAAAATATTTTGAAGAACCTGAATCATGGCAATTGCCTTACAGGACAGTTGGTGAAGTATTGACTGACTTATCCAATGAATCAACTCTTGGTAAATTCAAAAATCATTTGGCCGCAAGTCATTCAAAAATTATTTCAGAAAGATTTTCATTCATCAAAGAAGGGCAAAAGCTTGATGTAGATGCTTTGCCAAAGCATTTGAGAAACGGAACAAAAACAGGAAAACCAATTTCCAATTACAGCCATGTTTTCAAACGGCTTCATAGGAAAAAACCTTCATGCACCATTGTGCCTGGCCACAATGCGTTTCCAGTTCATCCAACATTGAACAGAACATTAACTGTAAGGGAAGCTGCAAGGATTCAAACGTTCCCTGACTATTATGAATTTGTCGGACCAATCATCAATCAATGTTTGCAAGTTGGAAATGCTTTCCCTTGTATGGTTGCACAAATTTTTGGAGAACGGTTACGAACGGTTGTCAACAAAGATTGGAGTGAAGAAAGTGCAACTCATTTAGCAAAATACTCTATGTTAGAACAATAAAACCATGTCAGTAAATCATCATCTTTTAGCCAAAGCTACAACCGATTCGGTTTTAGCAAACTTCAAATCAGGGGCATGGAAATGTTGCACTGATGTAGGAGTTGATTTTTACAGGGTTGGTTGCGACAGCACTTTCCCATCACCTGATGCAGCATTTTAGATGATGCAAAAAAACTTATGGTGTCATTTGAATTCAAACCACCAACAGAAACAAAGAGAGGAATCCTAACAGGTTTAGGACAATCAATTGCTTACTTGAACAGCAGCAACCTTTCTTATTTAATCGTTCCGCAAAAGTTGGAGGACTTTGAAATCGGCAACTACATGACCGATTTGTTTAAGAATCAAATTGAGGAAAATCTTCCAGTCGGTTTGATAGTTTACGAGAATAACACTCCGACAAATGTTTCATTGATTCATAATATAACAACTCTTACAAAGATAACCGAATTCAAAGCGATTGCAAGTAGTAGGTTTTGGGCAAAGCATCTTGACATGCCTGTTCCATTGTTTCATTTGATACTTCATTGTTATTACCTAAAAAAAATCGGACAGATTCCAGGTGATGCTTTTGCCTATTGTTTTGAAACATTTCTAGTATCTCAACAAGTTTTGGAAACATTAAATCCTGCAATTATCTATGATTTAAGCGGCAACCCTATTAAAACGCTTAGACGAGATAAGAATATCTTGTTTTTTGAAAAAAAGATTCCCTCTGCTAAAAAATTAACTGGAACAGAAAGAGCAATCGCAGTTGCTAAATTAAAAGAGGATGCTGATACTAATTTCATTGGAGACAATTATTATAACTCAATCAAAAAAAACTATGTTACTTTTTTGAAACACATTGGAGTTGTTGATTCTACTGGTAACATGACGGAAGAAGGATTCAAGCTTTATCACATGGGTTTGGTTAATGGACCAGGCAGCAAAATTTTCTATGACTACTTTACCCAAACAGTTTTAATAACAGGTCATCATTTGGATTTGATTTTTGACTTGGATAATTTATGCAACCAATACAGAGGCAAGAAAACAATAATGGAAATCAGAGACCAAATGCTAAATGATTACGAAGCGAAAGGAATGATAAAGAGAAATCCAAACAGGAAGGCAGGTGATGAAAGCAAAGTGGAGTTTCTAAAATACGAATTTATACTTTGGAATTCGCCGGACTTACTTGTTAAGACAAATGGTAAACCTGAAATTTCATTCAACTGGAAAAAGATAACTGAAGTTTGTTCATTACCTGATTTGTAAAATGCCAACAAACATTTTGCTGGCACATTGTCAAAGCCCCCCAAGCCAACGCGAAACCAAAGCTTGCAAAAGAGCCAGCAATTTGGTAGTGTAAAGAATTTCAAAATTTTTCTTCCTCGCTAAAAAGAAAAAAATAAAAAATGCCACCTTAAAAAGATGGCAATGATGATAATACTTCGACTGGCTATGGCTGCAAACCGCACAAGCCAACGCTAAAACCAAAGCTTTGTCAAAGAGCCAGCAATTCGGCACCCATAGAAGAAATGCGAAGCATTCACGAACACAAATAAAAACAGATAATGAAGTGAGTAATTTCAATTTTTTTCCCCTGCTAAAAAATAAAAATTTATAATTTCGCATTCAATGAGAGAACAAACAACATATCAAATTAAACCGGAAGTTTTGCTTTTCATGCGAAAGTCGTCAGGTATGAGTGAGGATGAAATTGCGAAGAAGCTAAAACTCTCCAAGACAAAATATCTGAGCATTGAAAACGGAGATGAAAAGATTTCACAAAATTATTTGATTAATCTTGCTGTGCACATTCTTCGATAAATCTAAAATAAAATAACAAAAGACTTGAGAATTCAGGGCTTTTGCTATTAAAGGGCTCACGGTATATTACTCGTAAATATTTTTTCTATGCCCAACGGCAATAATATCAACAACAAGGATATTATCGAAGATATCGTAAATAATTCTGTAATCCCCTTTTCTAACACGGTATCCCTCGCGGTTTTTAAGTTTTATATGTCCTATCGGTCTGGGGTTGTGGCTAAGAGAAGATATCGCATCTAACAACATATCCGAGATATTGTTGGGCAATTTGTCAAGTTGTTTACTTGCAGTTTTGGTAATAACAACCTTGTATCTATGCATTTTTTCTTTTTCCTTTACGTTCGGACAAATATTGTTCTAAAGGAATTCTTTCTTCTTTACGGGCTTTAACAGTATCATATAAGCGGATATCATCTTTTTCTTCCAGTTCATCAAGTAAGCGCATATACTCTTTCATAGAAAGGATAACACCTATGCGATTACCTGCATTATCAATAATGAAATTTTCTTTATACATATAGGTAGTGTTTAGTGAGCGTAAGCTTGTTTAGCTTTAAAATTTAATAACTACAAAATTAAACCAAAATATAAATAAAAGCAAAATTATTTTTTAGCCAGAGCCTTAAAGATATTCACAGCACGTTCTTCGACACTTCCCCGCCTGCCTAAAGAGATTGCGTGATTGGCGGGCAGGCAAGTAAAATAACAAAAGCCAACCTGAATAAAAATGTATGAGAAATGTAAAGACAGACAACGAATAATTTTATACCATCAGTTAAATGAAAAAAGAACAAATACAGGAATTGTTTGAGCAGTTTGAACGCATCTGTTATCTCTACAATGATATAGAATGTTGGAGTGCAAGGGAATTGCAACTTTTATTAGGTTATTCCAAATGGGATAATTTTTACAAAGTAATAGAAAAGGCAAAAATAGCAGCGGAAACCGCATCAATAAAGGTTTCTGATCATTTTGCCGATATCGGGAAAATGATAGAGTTGGCTAAAGGAGCGAAGCGGGAAATTGATGATATTGCCTTAACCCGTTATGCATGTTATTTGATTGCACAAAATGGCGATGCCTCAAAACCTGAAATTGCATTTGCCCAGACATATTTTGCAGTTCAAACACGTAAACAGGAACTCATTGAGAAACGGCTTTTAGATGTTGCCAGAGTGACGGCACGGGAAAAATTAAGCAAATCTGAAAAAAAATTATCAGGAATAATTTATGAAAGAGGTGTTGATGAAAAAGGATTTGCGATTATTCGAAGTAAAGGCGATCAGGCATTATTCGGGGGTTTTAGCACCAATGATATGAAACGGAAACTGGTAATTCCTGAAAATCGCCCTTTAGCAGATTTTCTGCCTACCTTAACTATTAAGGCAAAAGATTTTGCCACGAGGCGGAAATAAAAAAAAGCCGAAACGCTTATTTAACTAAGGTTTCGGCATCGTACCCGGGGCGGGACTTGAACCCGCACTGCCGCAATGGCAACAGGATTTTAAGTCCTGCGTGTCTACCAGTTCCACCACCTGGGCATCTTTGAAAAAAAAACTCTCTTTTAATCGAGAGCATTTTTTGAGCGAAAGACGGGACTCGAACCCGCGACCCCGACCTTGGCAAGGTCGTGCTCTACCAACTGAGCTACTTTCGCAAATAAATCATCGCTCTACCAACCCTGCCGGCAGGCAGGTGAGCTACTTCCGCTGATAAATTTGGAGCGCAAATATAATTCAAAAAAATATAGCAAAAAAATATTTTCTTAATTTAACTATTAGTTAATGGTTAATAGGTTGAGCGGCTCGTTATGTTTATGGTTATTGGTTAATAGTGTAATTGACCTATTAACTTTTGACATTAACCTAAACCAGTTGCTCAACCCATCGACTCTATACCTGAAATTAGAGGCAGGCGGACTTAGTGGGGGCTTCTCCGTATTATTTCCCAAGCAATTTCTTTATTTCGTTCAGTTTCATCAGTGCTTCTATCGGTGTAAGAGTATTTATGTCGGTATTTAAAATATCTTGTTTTATTTGTTCTAAAAGCGGATCATCGAGCTGTATAAAGCTTAGCTGAAAATCTTTAAGCTGCTGGTTTCTTTTTGATATTTCCTTTGCATTTTTTGTAAGTTCTTCGCTGCTATGCGATTTTTCCAATTGAACAAGAATTTCATTTGCAGTATCAATTACCTTTGATGGCATGCCCGACATCTTGGCTACATGAATTCCAAAACTATGTTCCGTACCGCCGGGAACAAGTTTGCGAAGAAAGATCACCTTGTTGTTTATTTCTTTTACAGAAACATGATAATTCTTAACTCTCGGCATGGAGGAAGCCATTTCGTTCAGTTCGTGGTAATGTGTTGCAAAAAGTGTCTTTGCCCTGAACAGAGGATGCTCGTGTAAAAACTCTGCAATAGCCCAGGCAATAGAAATTCCATCATAAGTGCTGGTTCCCCGCCCTATTTCATCAAGGAGAATAAGACTTCTGTCGGATATATTATTCAGGATGCTTGCAGTTTCATTCATTTCCACCATAAAAGTAGATTCGCCGGAAGAAATATTATCAGAAGCTCCTGCTCTCGTAAAGATTTTATCCACAAGGCCGATATTAGCGCTCTCTGCAGGGACAAAACTCCCGATCTGTGCCATTAGCACAATCAATGCAGTTTGCCTCAAAAATGCTGATTTTCCCGACATATTAGGTCCTGTGATTATCAGTATCTGTTGCTTTTCATTGTCGAGGTAAACATCGTTTGAAATATATTCTTCACCAACCGGAAGCTGGAGTTCGATTACAGGATGGCGTCCTTTTTTAATGTCTATTACATAAGATTCATTGATTTCAGGTCGTTTATAGTTGTTCTTCTGGGCAATGGAGGCAAATGAAAGAAGGCAGTCAAGTTGTGCAATCAGGGAGGCATTAAGCTGAATGGGTTCAATGTATTCGTTCAGCGCCAGTGTCAACTCATTAAAAAGACGCATTTCTATTTCAAGCATCTTTTCTTCTGCACCTAGTATTTTTTCTTCGTAATGTTTTAGTTCTTCTGTAATATATCTTTCGGCATTTACAAGTGTTTGTTTTCGCTGCCAGTCCGATGGAACTTTGTCTTTATGCGTATTGGTAACCTCCAGATAATATCCAAACACATTATTATATGCTATTTTTAAAGAAGAAATACCCGTTCTTTCAATTTCTCTTTGCTGTATCTGAAGCAAATAATCTTTCCCTGAGTAAGCAAGATTTCTCAGTTCATCCAGATCCGCGGAAACACCTGAATTAATAACATTTCCTTTGTTAACAAGAGCGGGCGGGTCAGGATTGATCTGTGTTCCTATCCGTTCGCCGATAAGAGGGCAAGGATTCAACTGTTCGGCAATTCTTTTTAAAGCATTATCGGTGGATTTAGCACACTCATTTTTTATAGGAACAACGGCATCAAGAGATCTTTTTAATTGAACGACTTCTCTCGGAGTTATTTTTCCGACAGCCACTTTTGATATCAATCGTTCCAGGTCGCCGATGTATTTAATATTTTGTTGAAGCAGGTTGACAAACTCCTGATGTTCAAGAAGGTATTCAACCATGTTCAGTCGTTCTTCAATGGGTTGTTTATCTTTAAGAGGAAGGATGAGCCATCTTTTCATCAACCTGGAACCCATAGGAGTAGTAGTTTGGTCAATCACATCGATTAGTGTACGGGCATTTTCGTTATTCGTATTCAGAAGTTCAAGGTTTCGGATTGTAAATCTGTCAAGCCATACATAACGATCTTCTTCAATACGGGCAAGTTTTGTAATATGCCTGATTTTGTCGTGTTGGGTTTCGCCAAGATAGTGTAAGGAGGCGCCTGCAGCTATGATGCCGTATTCAAAGCTTTCGACCCCAAAGCCTTTAAGCGAGGTGGTGCCAAAATGCTTTAACAGCAGATTGTATGAAAAATCTTTCATGAATACCCAATCTTCAAAAGTGCTGGTATAAAATTTTTCTCCAAATAATTCCTGAAATTGGCGAAGTTTGTTCTTCTGAACAATAACTTCGCTCGGGCGAAAACTCTGCAGCAGTTTATCAATATAATCATTGCTGCCCTGTGCAATAAGAAATTCCCCCGTAGAAATATCGAGGAATGAAATACCTGTGGTTTTGTTTTCTAAATGCAGGCTGGCTAAAAAATTATTGGTTTTATGGTCGAGCACTTTATCATTCAGAGATACGCCGGGTGTAACAAGTTCTGTAACGCCTCTCTTAACAATTGTTTTCGTTAGTTTGGGGTCTTCTAATTGATCACAGATGGCAACTCTCAGTCCTGCTTTTACAAGCTTCGGGAGGTAGGTGTCGAGTGCATGATACGGAAAGCCCGCCAGTTCTACAAAGGTTGCAGCTCCATTTGCCCTTCTGGTAAGAACAATGCCAAGAATACCGGATGTTTTGATCGCATCTTCTCCGAATGTTTCATAAAAATCACCTACCCTGAAAAGAAGAAGCGCATCGGGATATTTTGCTTTAATGGAGAAATACTGCTTCATTAAAGGTGTTTCAACAATATTTTTATCTTTGCTTTTAGTCAAAATATAATTGTTACTATTTAGGTATAAAGGTATAGGTTATAAAGGTATAGAGGTGGTGAAAGTTATAGGTCTTTTCCCTTATCCCTTTATCCCTTATACCTCTATTTCCCTATACATAAATAATTACATATAACAGATGTTACGCAAACATAATAAATGCATTCAAATTAATGGTCAGGCTGAGCCGATTCTCCTGAAACGACAGTAGAAGGAGAAGCGTGTCGAAGTCGACCATACATAGTCACTCTTCGACACGGACTCCATCCCACAAACCTTTGCTGTGTCCGGCTCTGAGTGACTCTATAAATAATAATAAATAAAAAAATGCGTAATATCACTTATTAATACAAAGTTAAGATTTATCTTCGATTTTTATTGATTTTACTTTCAATTCTTTTCCCTGTATAATCTCATATTGCAGGCTTCCGCAATGAAGGCACATTGTATAAATATCGTCCATTTCAAAATCTTTTAAACAATTCAGGCATTTTGCTTTAGCCAGAATAACATTTATCTTAATCTTTGCACCTTCAAGCAAGGTATTCTTTATTGCCACATCCATCGCAAATTCAAGGTTTTCGGGAATTACACCGGACACCATGCCTATGTCCAATTCTACTTCTGAAACAGCTAAAGCATGCAGCTTTTTTGCATGTTCTTCAACTATTTCAATAATATTCTGAGCTACGCTTAGTTCGTGCATTTTTAGTTTCAGTTGTCAGTTTCTATTATACTAAAGACGAGATAAATTTACACATTTTTCAAACA
>JBBAAT010000105.1:0-9104 GCA_041658145.1 Bacteroidales bacterium
TGACCTTGTTGGTGAGAAGGTTTATGAAAAATTCGGACTGCAATTTCCTATCCTGATTAAGATCATTGATTCGCGCGAGTGGCTTTCCATACAGGTGCATCCGGATGATGACCTTGCCATGAAACGTTATAAGGCAAATGGCTGTCTGTCCGGTAGGCAGGGTAAATCAGAAATGTGGTATGTGTTACAGGCCGATGAAAATGCCCAATTGATAAATGGTTTCAACAAAGAACTTGATAAAAAAATATATCTTGAAAATTTCAACAATGGAACATTGAAAGAAATTCTCAATGTGGAAAATGTAAAAAGTGGAGATGTTTTTTATATTCCTGCCGGCAGGGTTCATGCGCTGGGACCCGGTATATGCCTTGCGGAGATACAGCAAACCTCAGATACGACCTACCGTATTTATGACTGGGATCGTGTTGATGAAAATGGACAATCACGCGAACTGCACATAGAGCAAGCATTGGCCGCTATTGATTTCAGGCGTTATGACGACTACAAAACAAAGGGAACGTTTATCATAAACCAAAGCGTTAATCTTATAAAATCTCCCTACTTCACCACAAACATTATTGCAATTGACGGACCTCTGGAGCGTGATTACCATAGCCTTGATTCTTTTGTGATTTATCTATGCACAGAGGGAAAGTTTACAATAGAATATAATCATGGAAAAGAACCTATGAAAAAAGGAGATACTATTCTCATTCCCGCTGAACTTACCGATATTAAACTTATCCCTGATAATACGGCTAAGATGTTAGAAGTGTTTATAGAGATAGAATAAGCATTTATACTGAAAGAAATTGGGTTTGAGGTTTTAAATCATGGCAGTTGGTTTGGTTTTTAGTTAATGGGATATGGTTTTTCCCCAATAACCATAGACCATTCAGCTAAACCAACAGCTAATACCATCAACCATAGACCATGATATATTTTTTGCAAACCTGTTTTCCATTAGTATATAAACATGGTGTTGGTAAAAAAAAGAGCCCCCAAAACAAAAAGGCTGTCCTTTTGAGACAACCTCTTCTATAAAAGTTAAGAAATAATAATTTTACATTTGTGTCGGAGCAAGATTGGTCAGCTCTTCTTCAAATTCTTTTCCTGAGAATTTTGGATATTTGTCATCCATCCAACTCATATATAAATCCACTCTCATTAACCAGCGAATAGTCCCAACATTGAAATCAAACCATGATTTGGGATATTTCCCGGTAAACAGTATTGCCCACCATGCGAGAAAAGAAAGGAAACAGGTAGCAATTCCCCGGAAGAATAAACAAAAACCATGAGGAATGTAGACATAAATAAATCCGAAGAAAAACCTTAAAAGAAGTAATCCCCTGCTTAATGTTGCAGGATAAGGAACTTCTATATTCGTATTTCCATCTGTACCTTTGAGTCCAAATGACGGGTAACCATCTGCCATATTATATAATCTTGCGCTGACTCTTATAGTCCATTTACGCATATTTACCTGATAGTTAAACATCCCTTTGGGATATTTTGCAGTAAACAATACTGCCCACCATGAAATAAATGACAAAATACCACCCCAAAACATAATGAACATCAGCAAGAAGTAATGAGGTATTATTATATACAAAAACCCGAAAAATGTTCTCAAGAGAAGTTGACCTCTTGAATAAGAATCCTGATGTTTAAATGTTAGTTTCATAAGAATAAAATTTAAGTTAATAATTAATTGAATTAAAAAATTGAACAGATAATTTGATATCTGATGAGGCAAATTTAACAATTTAAGAATAAAGTGCAAACAACAAATCATTTATTTATAAACAGGGTGTTGATAAAAAAAAGGAATCTTTCCCTGAAAGCCCATGTCCGTTAATTTATAACAATCTGGTTATCCGATACTTCCAACAACTTTTTCCACTTCTGTAAGGATTTCACATGATTTCACCAAGTCTTTCATGGCATTATGATCGTTGAATAACGGACGGTCAATATCGAGGTATTCCACATGTTTTCTGATAACTTCGCGGGCTTTTTGTGTACCTTTACCATATTTATAAGGTGTTTCGTATTTTTCTCTAAGATCCAACGCCTGTGCGGCTGCCATAAGCTCGATACCAAGAATGCCATAAGCATTATCGAGAATCTGGAAGTTTTTCAAAGCAGTGTTCATACCCATAGACACAAAATCTTCCTGGTCGGCAGCAGCAGGAATTGACTGAATACATGCAGGCATAGATAAAATTCTTTGTTCAACTATCTGCATATCGGCAGTATATTGGCTTAACATAAGTCCGGAAAACATACCAGCGCCTTTTGTAAGGAAAGGGGGCAGACCAACGCTTAAAGCAGGGTTATTCAATCTGTTCATACGACGTTCGGAAAGCACGCTTACCATTGTAACAACCGCCCCAACCATATCCATTGGCACAGCAACAGGCGATCCCTGGAAATTAGCGCCAGAAAGCTGCACATTCTGATCAGGAAAGAATATCGGGTTATCGCCTACGCCATTCATTTCAATTTCTATCTGTGTACGGGCGTATTTTATCTGGTCGTGAGCAGAACCTATAACTGCAGGTGTTGATCGCATTGAATAAGCATCCTGAACTTTGACTTTCAATTTATTTTCGGCAAGATCACCATCCTGACAAACTTTGTGAATAGCTTTTGCACTTCTTATTCCACCCGGAAACCCACGTGCTTCCAAAAGCCTGAGATCATAAGGTTTTAAGTTTGCTTTAAGGGCTTCGAGCGACATGGCGCAGGCAATTTCAGCTTGTTTTAACCAGTTATTAGTATCAAACAACATCAGTGCGCTCATTCCTGTCAGGAAATTAGATCCATTGATAGCGGCAAGGCCGTCGCGGGCCATTAGTCCGGGAATAGGAATGCCGGCTTTTTCCAGAGCCACTTTCCCCTGTAACCATTCGCCCTTATATAATGCTTTGTTTTCGCCCATCATAAGGAGGGCGATCTGCGACATGGAAGCCAGGTCGCCGCAGGCGCCTACGGAACCTTTCACACAAACATAAGGAGTAATACCTTTGTTAAGCATGTCAATAAAAGTCCGGGTTATCTCAACCCTGTTACCTGAATTTCCGTGTGCATGAACATTTGCACGAAGCAACATGGCTGCCCTGACATGATCAACGGGAGCCGCTTCGCCGATACCTGCTGCATGGTTATACACAAGATATTTCTGAAAATCATTAACCTGTTCATCAGTTAATACAACTTCGGAAAATTCGCCGATACCTGTGTTTACACCGTACATAATTTCGTGAGCAAGCACTTTTTTCTCAAGCATAGCCCTGCATTTATTGATTCGTGCCACCGCATCGGGATGAAGTTCTACTTTTTCGCCATGGCGGGCAACTTTTACAACATCTTCAATTGTCAGGTCATTACCTGTTAATATAACTGTCATTTTTAATATTTTAAGTGAAACAATTAGTAAATTAGTGAATTAGGAAATAGTGAAACAAGAAATAAAGTAAAATATAATGGGAATCTCTAAAAACCATGAAATACGTCATTGTAAAGGGAGGAACGACCGAAGCAATCCTGTTGATAATGAGATTGCTTCGCTGCACTCGCAATGACGACAATTGAGTTTTTAGAGGTGCCCTAATATTAGAGGCAGGTGCGGGTGATTTTAATTTTGTATTTAAGATTCCAGCTGTGCATAAGGAAATTATTTCTGCGAATTTATAAAATCTACCAATTCCTGCAAATTCTTTTTTAATTGTTCGCCCGAACACATATTTTTTAGGGTAATAAAACCGGCATTCATTTCATCTGATCCAACAATTGCTACAAAGGGAATATTGTTGGCATTAGCATAGTCCAATTGTTTTTTCATCTTTGCAGCATTCGGATACAATTCCGTATTTATCCCACTTCTTCTTGCTTCTGCAACTAATGGCAGGCAATATTTTTCTTCATTCGGGCCAAAGTTCACAAAAAACAGTTGTGTTGTAATGCCGGAATTTTCGGGAAAAAGTTTGAGATCTTGCATTGCATCATAAATTCTGTCGGCGCCAAAAGATATGCCTACTCCGGAAACATTTGGTAATCCGAAAATACCTGTTAAGTCATCGTAACGTCCGCCACCGGCAATGCTTCCCATTGCTGCGTCTTTTGCTTTCACTTCGAAAATGGCACCTGTGTAGTAATTCAAGCCGCGAGCGAGGGTAATATCAAGTTCAACAGGTGATTTTATTTCAATTGATCTTAAGTATTCAAATATCGTTTCTACTTCGCTTATTCCCTTTAATCCTATTGAGGATTCCTCCAAAGTTTCTTTCAACACTTTTAACTTCTGTTCTGAATTGCCTGTCAATTCTATAATTGGTTGAAGTTTTAAAATTGCATCTCGAGAAATTCCTTTGTGCACAAGTTCATTTCGAACTGCAACAATACCAATTTTATCAAGCTTATCTATAGCAACAGTTATATCAACAATTTTTTCTGCTTCGCCAATTACTTCTGAAATTCCGGATAATATTTTTCGATTATTCAATTTTATGTTAACTGCAATTTTCAGTTCATTAAAAATTGTATCAACAATTTGAATTAATTCAACTTCGTTCAACAGTGAATCGCTTCCTATCACATCCACATCACATTGATAAAATTCACGGTAGCGGCCTTTCTGTGGACGGTCGGCTCGCCATACGGGTTGAATCTGGTAACGTTTGAATGGAAATATAATTTCATTCTGATGCATTACGACATAACGTGCAAAAGGAACTGTAAGGTCATAACGTAATCCTTTATCAAATGAATCATAAATTAATTTTAATAATCCATTAACAACTTCCGTTTGTTGTTGAGATTTACCTTTATTACTATTTTTCAAATCCTCAATGATTTTCTGAGTATGACTATTAGTAATCTCATAAATTAATTTATCTTCTTCTTCCCCATACTTTCCAAGTAATGTGGAGAGGTTTTCCATTGCAGGGGTTTCAATAGGTTTGAAACCATAGCGTTGAAAAACCGAACGGATGGTATCGAAAATATAATTACGGCGAACCATTTCAGTTGTGCCGAAATCGCGTGTTCCTTTGGGAATAGAGGGTTTTGTGGGGGTCATTATAATTTATTTTTTGACAAAAATAGAAAAAATAAGAGGTGATTAAATAATCAAAAATAAATTTACACAAACAATTCGCCCTGAACATCTTTATTTTCGAAATTCAGCAGCCATTTTTTGCGCCAGAGGCCGCCGGCATAGCCCACTAATTTGCCATCGCTGCCGATCACACGATGACATGGAATTACAATGGCAAGTGGATTTTTTCCAACTGCATTTCCCACAGCTCTTACGGCTTCCTTATCACCCAATTTCTTAGCAATGTCGTTGTATGTTTTTGTTTTGCCAAAAGGGATTTTAAGTATCTCATTCCATACCTTTTTCTGAAAATCGCTGCCTTCAAGATCGAGAGCAAGATCAAAACTCTTACTTTTCCCGTTGAAATAATCATGAAGCTGATTAACACAATCGCGCAGACAAGCCGGGTTTTCAATTACATTATCAACATTAGCGGAAAAGGATATGGATGCAATACCTTTTTCACTTCCCCGAATCTCTAACAGCCCGATAGATGCCAGGTAAAATGTTTTTTCCATAGTTGAGAAATTTGGTTTTATTGGTGAAAGGTACGAAAATTTCATGAAATCAATTTTTTATATCTGATTCTTTTCGGGCCTGTATCGCCAAGCCGTTTCTTTTTGTTTTCTTCATAATCGGAATAACCTCCTTCGAAGAAATAAACCTGTGAATCGCCTTCAAATGCTAAGATATGAGTGGCAACCCTGTCAAGGAACCAGCGGTCGTGCGAAATGATCACGGCACAACCGGCAAAATTATCAAGTCCTTCTTCCAATGCGCGTAATGTGTTTATATCAATATCGTTCGTGGGTTCATCGAGTAAAAGCACATTGGCTTCTTCTTTTAGTGTTAGCGCCAGGTGCAACCGGTTTCGTTCGCCTCCGCTAAGTATGCCGCATTTTTTTTCCTGGTCAGCGCCGGTGAAATTGAAGCGTGCAACATAAGCCCTGGCATTCATGGAACGCCCTCCAACCTGTATGATTTCGCTGTCGCCCGAGATTACCTGGTAAACTGTTTTTTCAGGATTGATGGCTGTATGTGATTGGTCAACATAACCTATCTTAACTGTTTCACCAATGCGGAAGTCGCCTTTATCAGCCTTTTCAGAACCAATGATCATACGGAATAAAGTGGTTTTTCCTGCGCCATTAGGACCTATAATACCAACAATACCAGCAGGTGGTAAGGCAAAGTTGAGTTTTTCGAACAATAATTTTTCGCTAAATGATTTTGAAACATTGTTGGCATCTATCACCACATTTCCCAAACGCGGGCCGTTAGGAATAAATATTTCCAAACGTTCTTCTTTTTGCTTTACATCTTCGCCGAGCATTTTTTCATAAGCATTCAATCGCGCTTTTCCTTTGGCGCGGCGGGCCGAAGGAGCCATGCGCACCCACTCGAGTTCGCGTTCAAGTGTCTTGCGTCGTTTGCTTTCAAATTTTTCTTCCTGCGCCAATCGTTTTGTTTTCTGATCTAACCAGGAAGTGTAATTGCCTTGCCATGGAATGCCCTCTCCTCTGTCGAGTTCAAGTATCCAGCCGGCAACATTATCAAGGAAATAACGGTCGTGGGTAACAGCTATTATCGTACCTTTATATTGTTTTAAATGTAGTTCTAACCATTGAATGGACTCGGCATCTAAGTGGTTGGTGGGTTCATCAAGTAACAGGATATCCGGTTCTTTTAAAAGCAGGCGGCAAAAAGCAACACGCCTCAACTCACCTCCTGAAAGGTTTTTTATAAGCATATTGCCTTCAGGGCAACGCAGGGCGTCCATAGCTCTTTCAAGCTTTGAATCGAGTTCCCATGCATTGTGGTGTTCCAGCAACTCAGTAAGCGCACCCTGGCGTTCGATAAGTTTGTTCATTTCGTCATCGCTCATGGGTTCGGCAAACTTCATGTTGATGTCTTCATATTCCTTTAATAAATCAACAACTTCCTGAACACCTTCCTGCACGATCTCTTTCACGGTTCTGGTTTCATCAAGTTTGGGATCTTGTTCGAGATATCCTACAGAATAACCCGGAGAAAATACTACATTGCCCTGAAAAGACTGCTCCACTCCTGCAATAATTTTAAGCAGGGTAGATTTGCCAGAGCCATTCAGCCCGATAATGCCGATCTTGGCGCCATAATAAAATGAAAGATAAATATCTTTTAGAACCTGTTTGTGAGGCGGAAATATTTTGCTCACACCCACCATGGAAAAGATGATTTTTTTGTCGTCGGCCATAAATAATATTACGTTTTATTTAAAATACATTTGAGTTATTATCATTGGTTATTTGAAACTATTTTTTCAGAGAAGCAATCTGCTCTTCAATCACTTTTATCCTTGCTTCTGCATCGCTCATTTTCTTGCGTTCGGACTCCACTACTTCAGCCTTTGCATTGGCAACAAAATTCTTATTGCTTAGTTTCTTCATCACCGATTGCAGGAAACCCTTTGTATAATTAATCTCTTCGGTAAGCTTTTTAATTTCCTCTTCTGTATTTATATTGCTGCTTAAAGGAATATAAAATTCCGTATTCCTTACCACGAAAGTAAATGCGCCGTCAACTTTTTCATTTACATAATCAAGCGATTCAAGATTACAGAGTTTACAAACTAGCGTATCAAAAGTAAGGTCGGGCTGTTCGTTGTAATTTTTCTTAATGGAAAGTTTTATTGTTTCTTTGTTCGGGATATTTTTTTGCGCCCTTACATTCCTCACTTCTATAATAACATCTCTCGCAATTTCAAACTTCTCAATGATCTTCTTATTTACTTTTCCTGCTTCAGGAAGCGATGCAACAATGATGCAATCCTTCTCTTTTCTTTCGCTAATCAGGTGATATAATTCTTCGGTAATAAAAGGCATAAATGGATGCAACAACCTGAGTAATTTTTCAAAAATTTCAATTGTTGTTTCAAGTGTTGCTTTATCAATCGGCTGCAAGTAAACCGGCTTTATCATTTCGAGATACCACGAACAGAAATCGTCCCACACTAATTTATATATGCTCATCAATGCATCGGAAACCCTGTATTTATCAAAGTGATCGTTAATGCTTACAATTTCTTCACACATTTTTGCATTAAACCATTCTACCGCAACAAGGCTTGAACCGGGCTGTTCCAGTTTGTTGTCCACTTTCCAGCCTTTTATTAAACGGAATGCGTTCCATATTTTATTGCAGAAATTTCTCCCCTGCTCACACAAACTTTCATCAAACAGCAAGTCATTTCCGGCAGGCGAACAGAACAACATACCAATACGAACGCCGTCGGCGCTGTATTTTCCCATCAGTTGCAGCGGGTCGGGTGAATTGCCAAGCGATTTGGACATCTTGCGGCCAAGTTTGTCGCGTACAATTCCGGTGAGGTAAACATTTTTAAACGGAATGTCTTTCCTGTATTCTAATCCTGCCATGATCATGCGTGCCACCCAGAAGAATAATATTTCAGGTGCCGTGATCAGATCATTTGTCGGATAATAATACTTTATATCAGCATTATCAGGATTACGAATGCCATCGAAAACCGACACAGGCCACAGCCACGAAGAAAACCATGTGTCGAGCACATCTTCATCCTGTTGCAGGTCTTCAATTTTCAGATCAGTTAATTTGTATTTTTCTTTTGCTTTTTTCAGAGCATCTTCCGGAGATAAAGCAGCCACGATCTCTCCATTTGGCAGGTAATACGCAGGTATCCGATGTCCCCACCACAGTTGCCTCGATATGCACCAGTCTTTCACATTCTCCATCCAATGACGGTATGTATTTTTAAATTTTACCGGGTAAAGTTTTATATCATCGTTCATTACCACGTCTAATGCAGGTTTAGCAAGCTCTGACATTTTCATGAACCACTGCATGGAAAGCTTTGGTTCAATAACTTCATCTGTTCTTTCCGAATAACCTACTTTATTTGCGATATCTTCGATCTTTACCAATTGCCCTTTTTCCGTGAGCAGAGCGACCATTTTTTTCCTTGCTTTGAAACGGTCATGCC
>JBBAAT010000106.1:0-9090 GCA_041658145.1 Bacteroidales bacterium
GGATGCGGTATGCAGCAGGCACTTGTGGAATTGCTTAAAGGAAATATTATTGATAGCCTGAAAGCCTATCCTGCGCTTCTTCCAACTATCTTTTTAGTAGTTTACCTGATTCTTCATCTCATATTTAAATTTGAGAAAGGTGCTTTTGTTTTAAAAATTTCTTTTATTTTTACCGTTTCAATTATTGTTATCAATTTTATTCTAAAACTAATTTTAAACTAAAAAAATACAATTATGGAAAACCAGAATTTCAACCCCAATCAACAGCCACCTCAGGGAGGATTTTATCAACAACCTCCTGTCCCAAATTCAACGGCTGTCTTAGTACTTGGAATATTATCAATTGTTATATGTTGTGGATTTGTCGGAGTAATTTTAGGTATTATTGCACTTTCTTTATCAGGGAAAGCTGGTATGTTATATAAAAGTAATCCGGGTATGTACTCTCTTGCATCGTATAATAATTTGAAAGCAGGTAGAATTTGTGCAATTATTGGTACTGCCTTGTCTGCTTTGTATATCATTTATATCATTATATACGTAGTTTTCCTGGGAGCGGCTTTAACAGCTTTCCCTTGGGAAATGTACCAACATTGATATTATCCACAATTAATGAAAGAAGAGAGGGCGTAAGCCCTCTTTTTTTGCCTCCCTGAACGTAAAATTTTATATTTTTGATTTTTAAAAAACTTTTCTAACCACCATTATGAAAATTCTTACTTCTGCCCAAATTCGTCAGGCTGATGCATACACAATAGAGCATGAGCCAATCCTATCCATTGACCTTATGGAAAGAGCTGCGGAAAAATGTTTCAAATGGATAATAAAAAAGATTGAAAAACCAGGAAAAATCAAGGTTTTATGCGGGCTTGGAAACAATGGAGGCGATGGACTTGTAATTGCAAGACTATTGCATAAAGCAGGGTATTCTGTGGAAGTTCTTATTCTGAGACATTCTGATAAATGCTCTGAAGATTTCAAAACTAATGAAGAACGACTCAAAAAACTGAAAAAAAAGATCATTTCTGATATAAAAGAAACAACCGAACTCCCTGAATTTAGTGATGATGAAGTGATCATTGATGCTATTTTGGGTTCGGGATTAACAAAACCGGCAGAAGGATTTCTCGCGGAAATAATTAATAAGATCAATGTCTGCAAAGGATATGTGATTTCAATAGATATGCCTTCAGGCTTGTTTTCTGAAGATAATCCGGCAGGCAAACGTAAAAGCATTGTCAATGCAGATGTTACCCTGACTTTCCAGCTTCCGAAACTTGCTTTTGTCCTTCCTGAGAATTATAAATATATAGGAGAGTGGGTATTGCTGGATATTGGATTAGATAAAGGATTCCTCGATTCGCTGGATTCTCCGTATTATTTTGTTGAAGAAAACGATGTTCGTCAGTTCCTGAAAGTACGCGGAAAATATGTACATAAAGGCAATTTTGGTCATGCCTTGCTGATTGCAGGAAGTTATGGCAAAATGGGCGCTGCAATCCTCGGTTCAAAAGCATGCCTGCGATCGGGTGCAGGGCTCATTACTGTTCATATTCCAAAGATAGGTTACCAGATCATGCAGAAATCAGTTCCTGAAGCAATGGTAAGTATTGATTCAGATAATGAATTTATTGGTTCTTTGCCAGACATTTTAAAATATAATGCTATCGCAATAGGTCCCGGTATTGATAAAAAAGAAGAAACACAAAATGTATTAAAACTTCTTATCCAGAATTCATCCATCCCGTTAATATTCGATGCCGATGCATTGAATATTCTTTCAGAAAACAAAACATGGTTAGCCTTTATACCAAAGCAAAGCATACTGACTCCACATCCCAAGGAATTTGAACGATTGGCTGGCAAACCGGACAATGATTTTCACCGCTTACAATTGCAGATGGAACTTTCAGTTAAACACGGTATATATATAATTTATAAAGGAGCTTACTCCACTATAAGCACTCCGAATGGTAAATTCTTTTTTAATCCTACCGGAAACCCCGGAATGGCAACGGGTGGCAGCGGTGATGTGCTTACAGGCATTCTTCTTGGACTGAAAGCCTGTGGCTATTCTTCGATGGAAACATGCATTATCGGCACATTTCTTCATGGACTTGCCGGTGATATTGCAAAAGAGAAGAAAGGTGAAGAATCCTTAATTGCCGGCGATTTGGTTGATAATATCAGCGAAGCTTTTGTTTCCCTGCGAACAGCCTGAGAAATTTTATGAAGATTTGTTATAAACATTCATCGTTCTGTTGGTCCCGATAGCGCCAAAACTTTTGATGATATCAATAGCTGTTTCGATTTTTGGTATTAGAATAGATTTCTCTTCATCTGCTAATTCGCTCAAAACATATCTCACCTGGAAGCCAATGGGGTAATCATTTCCAACGCCGATACGTAAGCGGGCGAACTCTTCTGCACCGAGATGTTCTATAATACTTATCAATCCGTTATGACCGCCGGCGCCACCTTTTTTCCTAAGGCGCAGTGTTCCAAGCGAAAGTGCAATATCGTCAGCGATTACCAATAAATTTTCGTTTGGGATATTTTCTTTCTGTAGCCAGTAAGAGATAGCTTTACCGCTAAGGTTCATGAATGTGGTAGGCTTGATCATAATAAATATCCGGCCTTTGAAGTGGTATTTTGTCATCCATGCATACCTCTTCGAATCAAAGGTTAGTCCTGCTGAATCTGCAAATTTATCGAGCACCATGAAGCCGACATTATGCCTGGTATTGACATATTCCAGTCCGATATTTCCGAGTCCTGCAATCAGGTATTTCATGGATAGTAAAATTTATTCAGTGTAAAATTACACCAAATTTTCCAAATAAAAACACTGCCGGTAGTCAGGCAAGACAAAAAAATAAAAATGGGAAAGGGTAATAGATGAATAATTAATTTCAGTAAATTTGTTCCGTCAAAATGGCTCCGTAGCATAACTGAATAGTGCATCTGACTACGGATCAGAAGGTTGGGGGTTTGAATCCCTCCGGAGTCACTTAGAATATTAACCACTTGCGAAAAAATATAGCAAGTGGTTTTTTATTTGGTACATACAATAGTACATACGAAGAAGAGAATAATGAATGGAGGTAAGGGGGTAATTTTATAATTTTTTTAAAAAATATTTCGCAACATGTCTAATATCTTATTTACTCCAATGCTCTGCCAATAATTCAGCTTGCTGTAATACTGTCTGAACTGCCTTATCTTGTTTATCTGGCGGATAGCCGTATTCACGTAATACACGTTTAACGATAACTTTTAATCGGGCACGGACGTTTTCTTTGATTGTCCAGTCAATGGTAGTATTGGCTCGGACACGCTCCACTAATATTCGGGCAATGGCACGCAGGGTTTCATCGCCAAGAACTTTTACAGCGCTGTCGTTCACTTCAAGAGCGTCATAAAAGGCAAGTTCGTCATCGGTAAGTTTTAATTTCTCGCCTCGTTTGTCGGCTTCTCTTACTTCACGGGCAATTTCAATCAGTTCGTTTATTACTTCTGTTGCCGTGAGTAAATTATTCTGATACTTTTTTATAGCGTTTTCAAGCATTTCCGATAATTTACGGCCTTGCACCAGGTTGAACTTTGAACGTATTTTTATTTCATCATTCAAAAGTTTTTTCAGAAGTTCAAGAGCAAGGTTTTTATGTTTCATGCCTTTCAACTCGGCAAGGAAATCTTCTGAAAGTATTGAAATATCAGGTTTCTTAATACCTGCTGCATCAAATACATCAATAACGCCTTCGGAAACTACTGCTTTATCAATTAACTGACGAATGGCTGTTTCAATTTCTTCATCGGTTTTGCCGATGCCGGTGATTTCAAATTTTACCAAACGAGCTTTGATAGCCTGAAAAAATGAAACTTCATCATTTATGCTGTCTGCTTCCGGTTGGGACTTTGCCAGAGCAAATGCTTTTGATAATGCAGTTACTTCTTTTATGAAGCGTTCTTTTCCATTATCAACTGTGAGTATATGTTCTTCGGAAGTAAGTATAATGCTTAACTTTTCGGCAACAGGGCAGGTAAAATAAGGAGTATAGTCGTAACCATGCATCATCTGTCTCACTACTTCAATTTTTTCAAGCATTACTTTTACAGCCTGACTTATATCAACCGTTGGGCTTCCCTGACCACCGCTTTCTGTATAAACCGCTAATGCTTTTTTAAGGTCGGATGCTATGCCAATGTAATCCACGATTAAACCGCCCGGCTTGTCTTTATAAACACGGTTAACCCTTGCAATTGCCTGCATAAGGCTGTGTCCTTTCATGGGTTTGTCAATGTAAAGTGTTTGAAGGCAGGGAACATCAAAACCTGTAAGCCACATATCACGCACTATTGCAATCTGAAATACATCCTGCGGATCTTTGAAGCGTTCACCCAATGCTTTTCTTCGTTTTTTATTACGGATATGTTGCTGGTAGTTTTCAGGATCGCTTGAAGAACCTGTCATTATTACTTTAAGCACTCCTTTTGCATCATCAGGATTGTGCCAGTGAGAGCGAAGTTTAATAATCTCTGCATACAAATCAACGGCAATACGACGGCTCATGGCTACTATCATTGCCTTACCTTCAGATGCAATCTGTCGTTTTTCAAAGTGAGTAATAATATCTTCGGCAATACTTTTAATTCTTCCTGATTGCCCGACAATGGCTTCAATCCTTGTCCATTTTGCTTTTGCATCGTTCACCACATATTCAGGTGCATCTTCGGCAACAAGAGATAATTCTTCATCTATGCTTTCTTTTTCATCTTCGCTGATGTGAATTATTGCAAGTCGGCTTTCGTAATAAATTCTTACGGTTGCACCATCTAATACTGCCTGCTGAATGTCGTAAACATCTATATATTCGCCAAAAACTGTTTTTGTATTTCTATCAGTAAGCTCAACCGGAGTACCTGTAAAACCTATGAACGTAGCTTTGGGTAAAGCATCACGCATGTGCTTTGCAAAACCGTAGCCGATTTTAGAACCAACTTCGTTCCCTTCTTTATCCTTGATATATTTGGTTTTTGCCTGAAAACCGTACTGTGTGCGGTGGGCTTCATCAGCTATTACAACAATATTGCTGCGCTCTGAAAGCAGTGGAAATTTATCTTCAATGTCTTCAGGAAAAAATTTCTGAATGGTAGTAAACACTATACCGCCTGCTGCCACTTTCAGCATTTTCTTTAATTCGTCACGGTTATCGGCTTGCTGTGGCTCCTGACGTAACAACTGCCTGCAAGCAGCAAAAGTATCGAACAACTGATCATCCAGATCGTTCCTGTCGGTTATCACTACTACGGTAGGATTGTTTAATGCCAATACCAACTTTCCGGTATAAAAAACCATTGACAACGATTTGCCGCTACCCTGCGTATGCCATACTACTCCGCCTTTCCTGTCGCCGGTAGTGGTAGTAGCGGTGGTAGTGGTACTGACAGCCTTGTTTACGGCGTAGTATTGATGGTAGGCTGCCATCTTTTTTACAGTTTCAACGGTAGTGATCTTAGTAGTGGTATCTTCCTTTTTCGTTTTTTCAAACACTATAAAATGCCGGATAATATCCAGTAGCGTTTTTTTGTTCAGCATACCTTCAATTAAAGTTAGCATCTGACTGACAAGATGGGATGCTTCTTTTTTACCATCGGCAGTTTTCCATGCCATAAAGCGGGAGTAACTTGATGAAATAGTTCCTGCTTTCGCATCCAAACCATCGGAAGCAACAAGAAAAGCGTTATAGTGAAAGAGTGAAGGAATTGCGGTTTTGTAATTCTGTAATTGAGTGAAAGCTTTTTTTACCGTTGCTTTTTCATCGGCAGGGTTTTTTAATTCAATTACAACAAGCGGTAATCCGTTAATGAATATGATAACATCAGGGCGTTTGTTTTGCCCGCCTGTCCGGTAGGCAGGGTTATCCTCAATAACTGTGAACTGGTTGCAAACGATAAATTCATTTTTAGTAATATCATTGTAATCTATCAACCAGACTTTATCGCCACGTTCGCCCTCATTGGTGCGATATTCTACCTCAATTCCATTAGTTAAGTAATTATGAAAATTTTCGTTTGTTTGTAATAAATCGGATGTGGTAATTCTCAAAACATCCTTTAATGCCTGCTCTCTGGCTTGTTCCGGCACATTTGGGTTTATGCGATTTATTGCAAATTTTATACGTTCCTTTAATAAAACATCCTGATAACTTTCACGTTCAGCCTTTATCCCGTCAAACGCAATATCAGGACCGTATAGGTATTTATAACCAAGTTCTTCAAGTTGTTCAATAAAGAGGAGTTCTATGGAAGTTTCGGTGATTTTTTTCATAAAAAAAGGAAGCCCAATTTATATATGACTTCCAAAAAGGATTTCGTGTAATAGTCTTTTAATTAAGAAAAAGTCAGAAAAACAACAGGATTATTATTATTATCCGAGCTAATTTCACGGCAGATATCACTGAAAGCTCTAATTGCTTCATCATTTTTAATGTCTTCACAGTTAATTCCACTTTCAGCTATTGAAGGATTTTTTTTGTTATATTCCTCAATTTTTTCAAAAACTATTGAAAAATCATTTTTGATTTCATTGCTGTTGTTTGCTGTATCCATTTTTCGATTTTATAAAATTGCTTTAAGACCTGTTTGAGCTTCAAATTGTAGCCTCATTGGAGCTATATTAGTACTTGTAGTGCAATTTGGGCATACAAATATATCATTTTTCGGATAACCAATAGCTCCGGCTGTTATTTTAGCATTTTTTTCAAGGTTTATTTGTAGTTTATATTGTGTTGCGCATTTTGGACAAATAAAATCAGTTAATGCAGATTGAACCTTAGAGTTTTTTGGTATAGGGATCGCTGGCAAAGCAGCCTGACTTATTGATTGATAAATTTGAGAACAACAAGTTTCAAATATTTTATATATTCCTGTCATATCAAATGTTATTCTTAAAAGAGTATAATACCTATCAATAGCATCACATAAATCATTATTCTCAGTATAATTTGTAATCTTGAGTCGCATAGCTTCAAGGTCGGAAACTCGTATTGACCGTCCATGAGTTAACCAATCAGAATGCTTACATAATTTGTTTGCAATTTCATTAGCCCGTTTCTCTTTATCTTCAGTAGTAACAGGCTCCCCAGTTGAATTATGTTTTTCCCAATATTTAAATTTATATTTTGATAACCAATTTTTTACAAGTGTTTTAGAAAAGTTTTGTGCATTTTCAAAATGTTGGATTTCGCCAGGTGATATATTTTGAAGTATTGGTATATATGCGGGATTTAATTTACCTGTGTCAACAACTTCTTGCTTAATTTTCCGCAATCCATCGAGAAACGCATCAGCTGAAAATCTTTTACCGTTGCTTAAAACTTGTGCATCAATGGGGCCTAATGTAGAGGAAATACCCATTAAAATTTCATCGCCTGCCATTGAAAAAATAGTGCCTGCACTTTTAGCTGAACCAGGGATAATAATACCTACTTTTTGATGTTTAAGTCGAACAAGTTCTACCATATCTTCAACCGTCTCAGCAATTCCTCCTGGTGTTTCTATGATAATATCAACATCATCGGTTTTAATAAAAGAAAGCTGATCCTTAAAAGGAAGTAGATCTGCCGGAGAAATCTGAGAAGGTGCGTTTTTTGCAGAATCGCTTGCATATACTATGATTTCACGCTTTCTAATTTCTGAAATACGTTTTAATTGAATCTTCCTTTCTTTAGAAATTTCATCAAAAGAACGTTTTTTTTCAATATATTCTGAATATATACCCATAGTGTTAAATGTTATTAAAACAAATTTACGTATAATAAATGAATAATATCATAACGAAAATAAAATTCTACATTTTCATCCTAACATCCCCACTCATCAATTTTGGCAACAATGTATCCCGAAGCTGTTTAAGGGTGCGGATTTTGGATTATTTTTTATTTTATTATAGTTCTCCAATTTTTGTTCATATACATTAAAATACCTTTCCCTGGATTATAAAGGGGATATTTCTTTTTAAAATCAATAACAGCATTATTAAAAGTGTCATTAGCTATTTTCTCAATACGAGCAAGATATAATAATGCAATTGATGGAGACCTTGATATGCCTTGATTGCAATGAATCAATACTTTTTTATCCGAAATATGTTTATCAATAAAAGACATGGCTGCTTTCATAATAGGATTTGTATATAAAGGCAGTAGCTCTTGTTCCATATCAACCATATTAAGAAATAAATGATTATACCTTTCATAGATTAAGTAGTTAGGGTGTGTTGATTTTAGGTTTCCTTTATAACTAACAGCTTTTTGATGGCAATGGATTTTACATGCATGAATGACTGCCCAGCCTTCATTCATCATGCTATTACAATCTTCGTCGTTACCAACAAATAAATTTTCAAATACTTTAATCATTAGTTCATTTTTACATTTTCACCCTCACCTCCCCACTCATCAACTTCGGCAACAAGGCATCCCGAAGCTGAGTGATGGTGTAGATTTTTATCAGATCAATCCTTCAATGGCTTCAAATAATCGCTGTGCATCATTGTGATTAATCGCATTTTCTTGATCTGGAGTAATTGCTATTTCTTTTTCAATGTATAGAGCTTGGAAATTTGTAAATTCCGAAATTGCAGCAATTGTACCATGTCCATAACGGTCAAATGAACGACATGCGCAAACACAAATTACACATCCCATATTTATTAATTTTTCTAATTTATCATGTACCAAATCATATTTATCACCGGAACTTGTAATTCCAATAAGCATCCCATTCCTTGAGAATACGGCAATGAAGTCACCACCATTAGGGTCATAATCCTTTTCTACTAAATGATAATTATTATTGCTCGAAAGCAAACGATACAACATTCCTATAGTTGTTGATTTACCAGAGTCACCTATTCCTTTTAATGCAATAATTGTTTTCATATTTGTTAATTTAAATTTAATTTTATTCATTTCATTTTACCCTCACCTCCCCACTCATTAACTTCGGCAACAAGGTATCCCTATGCTTTGTGAGGGTGCGAATTTTGGTTTTGTTTGATTTTATTATTTAACAGTCAATTTATTA
>JBBAAT010000107.1:0-9066 GCA_041658145.1 Bacteroidales bacterium
GTACCGAATTGTATATCTTATGATGCCATTTATTATGGTAAATATTGGGCGGCTTATGATGTCCCAAGGCATCTGTACCATTTTACACCCAACACAATAAAACAATTATTAAATAAATTTAATTTTTCAATTACCAATATACTGCCGATGAAATTCGATTCATATTATGTAAGCATGTTGAGTGAAAAATACAAATCGGGCAGAACGAATATGATCAAAGCATTATTCATTGGGTTAAAATCAAACATCCGGGCGTGTAAAGATAAAGCGTCATATTCAAGCCAGATCTATGTCATTAGGAATACATAATTGAATGTCGTTTAGTTAAGGATTAATTACAGCGATTTGTCATGTTGAATCCGTCCATAACGTTCAGGGTGCTTGCGGAGTGCGGGATTTAACCCACTCACCTGTCTTGCTGATACAAAAATAACAAATTGCACTGTCCTGTCAAAATGCTCTGAAACCCACATTACGCAAGCACCCTGTTATGGGCAGGTTTGGTTGTATGTCATTCGTAAAGTGTTACTGTATCAATATTTTTTCTGTATAACTTTTTGCTTCGTTATAAATTTTTACAAAATAGATACCTTTGGGAGAGTCGGAAAGATCTATTTCATTACAAATTTGTTGTTGCAAAACTTCTTCTCCTAAAAGATTAAAAACTTTTAAAGAGACATTTTTAACATTGCCTGATTCAATTTTAAAAATTCCGGAAGATGGATTAGGAAAAACATTAAATACAAAACTATTAGAGTTTGATTCCGAAATATTTGATGTACCCAAATTAATACTTGCTCCTCTGATGTCAATAAAACTAGAAGTTACATCGTTTAACGGATCTGTAATAATAGTAGGAATAGTAGATATTGCGGACACATCAGTTATTATTCCTGTCGATGAATAATAATTTGTATATACAAAATAGCGATTGCCGGCAGTTATAGTAGCTAATTCGGTAAATGTTTTCGGAGCCCGCATCACTAATGATGTGTCTGTTTCGTCAATGAATGCTCTGATTGTGTTTGCTGTCGTCGCAGAATTCCCATTTAATATAAGAGTATTTTTCTGTGTATTATTACTTACAATTGAACCGGTTTGCACTGTGCTTCCTGTTTTAAAATGTGCAACGGACAATGCTACATCAAACCCTGTATTACCGCCATAACTCATTGTATTATTACCTGTTGAAGGATTGTTATCTGAGTCAATGAGAACCATCCATTGGTATTCCATAGAATTGTTAGGCACGAAAGATTGATTAAACGTAAGAATGTCATTTACACTTTTTAATTTAATTCTTACTTCTAAGGAGTCTGCTGCATTTACAGCAATTGAACTTAATGCCAAGCATAAGTACAAGAAAATATTTTTAGTGTTCATTTTAAAAAGTTTTTAAGTGTTTGTTATAATTCCCTACTCGTCTGGCTTTTCAGTGTCGCCCCGTTTTTTTGAATGGTCGCTGGTCTCCATTTTTTATTTTTGTCAGTCGGCACTGTCAAGAAGTGTCGAGCCGAATTGTCGGTGCTCTTGTCTGTCTGTGTCCGCTATGTCGTTTAAACTTGCCCATAACTTGTTTATATCCGTACTTTTTTATGATAAATGTACGGTTATACCCGATATTTTGGCTGGCTAACCGTACTTTTTTATTTTGTTCAAAATTAGTAAATTATATCGAAATTATGCTTTTTTTATGTTTTCCCCATACACTTTTAACTTTTTACCCTGTCTGCCGACAAGGCAGGCAAACCAGTTGCTCAACCCATCAACGATTAACATTTGATATAAATCAAACTGCTATACTATTCCTCGAAGGGCTTTTTTCCTGGGTGGAAAAATGTAGTACCTTTACCACGGATTTTTATTGTAATATATAGTGGTGTAGTTATTCTATTCTGTAACAAAGAATTTGTAACTAATCAGTATCTATAAAAAATAATTTCTCGCTGATTAACGCAGAAAAAGTTGCTGATAATCGCAGAAAGTAAAAAAAAGAAAAAATAATTTCTCTGCGTAAATCTGCGTAAAAATTTGCGTAAATCTGCGAGAAAAATATCCATAATGCAATTATAATATTGTAAATCATTTAATTAACACTGCTGATTAGTTACAAGAATTCGCTGAAAAAATGAAAAGAAAAATAAACAAATTACATATCTCTCTCATATTATTTTTGCTTTTCTTAGGTTTTGCGCTGCTTTTAAAATACAGTGGTGGAAAAGAACCCGACTATAAAAGCATAACAAATGATTTTATCAATGTTCTTCAGGGAAAAGAAAATCTTACAGATTCCTTGTTTGATAAGGTTATTACAGATATCCGGTCAGGAGAAAAAGGGCAAACGCTTATTGATTACAATTTTTATCAGAATATTTATGAAAAGCATGGGATTGCAATACTTATATTAAAAGTAGATTCACTGCTTTACTGGTCATCAAACACTATCCCCGTTGAAGAAGTTGTTTCAGATACAATAATACCCGGAAAAATCAGCCACCTGAGTAATGGGTGGTATGAGGTAAGAGAAAAAACATACCAAGAATATAAAATAAAGGGAGTTATTCTCATCAGAAATAAGTTTCATTATCAGAATGATTACTTGGTAAATGAATTTCAGAAAGATTTTAAATCGTTAACTGACTGTAGAATTTCTTTTTATAAAAGTGAATATAACATTTATTCGGAGGATGGAAAATTTTTGTGCTCCCTGTTTTTTAAGAAAACAAAAGAATTATCACAGGGAATAGCATTTCTGTTGCTAACATGCTATGTGCTCGCATACATATTTTTTATTTCTTTTCTTATTTTATTATCAGGCAGAGTAATAAGTAAATTCTCTTATAAATCTGCAGGAGCGCTGTTTTTTTCGATAATAATTATTGTCCTTCGTTATTTCGACTTTAAGTTGCGATTTCCTTCCTTTATTTATGATCTTGATATTTTCAGCCCGAAATATTATGCAAATTCCGATTTGCTTCCTTCGTTGGGCGACCTGCTTTTAAATGTACTTACTATCTTTTTGATTTGTATTTTCATATTCAGAAACCTCAGGTGTGCAAAAGTTGATAATAATCACATTAGCAAATTTTTGAAAAATATTTATTCCTTCTTCCTGTTCGGAATAATAATTACTCTTTTTGTATTAGTATTTGACATTATTAAAGGACTAATAATCAATTCTAACCTTACTTTTGACCTGAATAATATTTTTGGCCTTGATTACATCAATATTATTGGATTTTGCATTGTAGCCCTGCTCTTTCTTTCTTTCTTTCTCTTATCGTATGCTATTACAGAATTAATCTTTACTATTTGTGATAGTTTATATTTATTTTTTACTGTTTTATGGAGCGCGTTATTGGTTTTTGGATTTCTGTTCGTGTATCTAAATGCAATTAGTTTGCCCTGTTTAGTGACCGTTTTGTTGCTTTTAAATGCTCTTGGTTTTTATATTCATAAGTATGATCGAAAGCTAAACCTGCAGGCAATAACGCTCTATGTTGTGCTTTTTTCACTTCTGTCCACATATTGTTTTTATAAGTATAATACATACAAAGAAAAGGAAAAGATAAAATTATTGGCTTCCCAGCTTTCCATGGAGCAGGACCCGATTGCAGAATATTTGTTTAAAGATGTGAAGCGGAAAATAATTTCCGATACTATTATTCAACGGAACATTAATTCTGAAGATGCGGATGAATCAATCATTTCGAAGATAATACAACAAAATTATCTGAATGGATACTGGTCCAGATACAATATCCAGGTTACACTTTGTAAGCCCGGGCAGAGACTTATTATAAAACCGGATAACATAGAATCGAACTGCGATTCATTTTTTACGGCAATGATTAGCAATATTGGTTTGGCAACAATGGATAAGGATTTGTTTTTCCTTAATAATGGCACAGGCAGTAACAGCTATATTGCAAAAGTACCTTTTTACAAGTCGGTTACTGATAACATGCCTTTTACAAATTTGTATATTGAACTTTATTCCAAGTTTGTTCCGAAAGAACTCGGCTATCCTGAACTTCTTATAGATAAAAATATTAAAATAAACAGGGACCTGTATAATTATTCTTATGCAAAATATAAGGATAACGAACTTATATTGCAATATGGCAAATATTATTACAGCATAAAAGCGAATACCTATAAACTCTCAAATAATGAATTTACTTTTTTTAATAAGGATAATTACGACCATCTGTTTTATAAAATAAATACTTCTACCGGGTTAATAATCAGTAAGAAAAGCGAAACAATACTTGGTATAATTGCACCTTTTTCCTACATCTTTATCTTTTATTGTTTGTTTGTGCTGGTGTTTTTATATATTCTGCATTTCCCTCTGAGAATGAAGGAAATTAACCTGAATTTCAAAACCAGGGTGCAAATATCCATGGTTTCCGTTCTTGTTTTTTCTTTTGTTATAATTGGCGTTTCTACGCTGTATTATATTATTAATCTTTATAATAAAAAGAACGTTGATAATATTAGCGAAAAAGCTCATTCGGTACTGATAGAAATAGAGCATAAACTGGGAAATTCGGAAAAAATCACCCCTGAAATGAAGGATTATGTGGCGGAATTGCTTATTAAATTTTCAAATGTATTTTTTACGGATATTAATTTATATACACCTGATGGAATGCTTATCGCTTCTTCCAGACCGCAGATCTTTGACGAGGGAATGATATCAAAAAGAATGAATGCGGAAGCATATAATAAACTTACAGTAAACCGGAACACATTGTATATTCATGATGAAAACATTGGAAAGCTGAAATATTTGTCGGCTTATGTTCCTTTCCGCAGTAACAATAATTCGCTTGCCGGATATTTAAACCTTCCGTATTTTGCCAAGGAAGGTGAGTTGCGAAAAGAAATATCAACCTTTCTTATTGCATTTATTAATATTAATGTAATTATCACGGCATTAGCTATTATTATTGCTTTGCTTGTATCCAATTATGTTACCCGTCCAATGAAAATTATTAAAGATAAACTCGGGCAAATTAAACTTGGTAAAAAGAACGAAAAAATTGGTTGGAACCGGAAAGACGAAATAGGCGGCTTGGTAAATGAATATAACCGGATGATAGATGAATTGGCTGAAAGCGCCGAACTGCTTGCCAGGTCCGAAAGAGAAAGCGCCTGGCGCGAAATGGCAAAACAAGTAGCACACGAAATTAAAAACCCACTTACTCCTATGAAGTTGAGTATTCAACATTTGAGGAAATCATGGGAAGAACAAACACCCGACTGGGACGACCGCTTTAATAAATTTACTCTTACAATGGTTGAACAGATAGAATCGTTAGGTAAAATAGCTAGCGAGTTTTCGGATTTTGCTAAAATGCCAAAAGCAAATAACGAAAAAATAGACCTGATTGATTTGATTGAAAGTGCAGTTGCGTTATATCAGGATAATAAATTAGTTATCAATATTATAAAGCCTGAAAATGAGCAATGCAAAATTTTTGCCGACAAAACGCAGATATTAAGGGTATTAAACAATTTATTGAAAAATTCTATCCAGGCAATCAGTGAAATTGATAAAGGAAAGGTAGATATTGTAATTACAAAAGAAGGCGATATGTACCTCGTTAAAATATCCGATAATGGCATTGGGATAACTGAAGAACAAAAAGAAAAAATATTTTCTCCGAATTTCACAACAAAAACAGGAGGTATGGGGCTTGGATTAGCAATGGTAAAGAATATTGCAGAAAGTTATAATGGAAAGGTTTGGTTTGATTCGGAAACAGGAATTGGTACTACATTTTATATTACATTTCCGGTAGAGGAAAATTTAGGTTAACGAAATAAAAAATAATATAATAAACAGATTTTAAAACTTTAGCAGCATAATATTGAATCCATTAAAAAAACTTGCAGGCCAGACGGCTATTTACGGGTTGAGCAGTATAATAGGAAGGGTGTTGTCGTATCTCTTAATACCTATTTATACAAGGATTTTCCTCCCTGCAGAATATGGCGTTGTGAACGAGATGTATGCGTATGTTTCGTTGCTGATCGTGGTGCTTACTTATGGTTTTGAGACCGGTTTTTTCAGGTTTTCGGAGGCAGAAAATGACAAGGATAAAGTGTACAGCACTTCCCTGATCTCATTGCTTGTAACATCTTCGTTATTTGTTTTATTTGCCCTTCTTTTTGCCCAACCGGTTGCGGATACTCTTCGTTATCCCGATAACAAAGAATACGTTATATGGTTTGCCCTTATCATTGCGCTTGATGCTGTATCAGCCATTCCTTTTGCAAAACTCAGGGCATTGAACAAAGCTCGTCGCTTTGCTGCTATAAAAATTATCAATATCGCATCCAATGTTTTACTGAACATTTTTTTTATCGTACTCTGCCCGTACCTGCTTAAACATTCAATATTGACAGACTTTGTTAACATTGTTTATAAAGGGAAAATAGGAGTGGGATATGTGTTTATTTCCAACCTGATCTCAAGTTCCATTACCATTCTATTTCTTCTGCCCGAAATTTTAAAAATTAAATATCGTTTTGATTTTGATTTGTGGAAAAAGATGATCTGGTATTCTTTGCCATTACTTGTTGTGGGGTTTGCAGGAATAATAAATGAAACAATGGATCGTGTTTTCCTGAAGTATCTGTTGCCGGCTAATATTTCCTTGCATGAAGTTGGGATTTATGGAGCCTGCTACAAAATTTCGATTATCATGACGCTTTTCATTCAGGCATTTCGCTTTGCCGCCGACCCATTCTTTTTCGCTCAAGCTAAGGAAAAGAATGCTAAACAGGTATATGCTGATGTAATGAAGTATTTTGTTATTATATGCTCTTTTATTTTTCTTGGGGCAATGCTTTACATTGACGTAATTAAGTATTTTGTGGGTGAAGAATATTACACTACAGTTACTCATATTGACGGCGGAGTTATATCAAACTGGCTTTTTGGGGGTGAGATCAGCGGCCTGCAAATAGTACCTGTTTTATTAATTGCCAATATGTGCCTTGGAATTTATTACAACCTTTCTATATGGTACAAGCTTACCGACAGAACGGGATTTGGAGCATACATATCTATTTTCGGAGCCTTAATTACGATTGCGCTTAATGTTTGGTGGATTCCGCTTATCGGTTATATGGGTTCTGCCTGGGCTACCCTTATCTGTTATGCTTCCATGATGGTGATTTCTTTCGTGTACGGGCAAAAACATTATCACATAAATTATAATATAAAAAGACTGCTTGGGTACATTTCTTTATCGCTGATATTATATGTTATCAGTGTATATATTCACTTTGAAATTAAGGCGATTCAATACATTTTCAATACATTCCTTCTAACAATTTTTATATCAGTAGTCTTTTATTTTGAAAAATCATCTTTGAAAAAATAAATAGAACGCAGATGACGCAGAAAATAATGATGAACACAGATAAAAATCATATTTAATCATAAGCAACTTAGCGAAGCGATCTCACGAACACCTTTAAAATCAATAAATATTGTGAGTAATCTGCGTCATCTGCGTTCTATTCCATTGCCTGAGTAGTTACTAAGATTTTATTACTTTTGCTTCAAAAAATTGATCTTTATGCAAGTTAAGATTATTAATAATTCCAGACATCCTTTGCCCTCTTACGAAACAATCCATTCGGCAGGCATGGATTTAAGAGCCAGCCTTGACGCTCCGGTTGTTCTTAAAACGCTTGAAAGAGCGCTTATTCCAACAGGTCTTTTTATTGAATTGCCCGTGGGACATGAAGCGCAGATACGGCCAAGAAGCGGGCTTGCATTCAAAAAGGGAGTTACAGTTTTAAATACACCCGGAACCATTGATGCTGATTACAGAGGCGAAGTGAAAGTTATATTGGTAAATCTCTCGAATAATGAGTTTGTTGTAGAAGATGGAGAAAGAATTGCTCAAATGATTATTACAAAACACGAAAGAGCGGAGCTGGTTGAAGTAAAAGAATTAGCGGAAACCTTCAGAGGAGCAGGAGGGTTTGGGCATACGGGGACGAAATAATAGGTTTAACCTGCATTATTCACAAACTAAGTTTAAAACAAACGAACATTCGAACAAATGAAGTAAGAACAGCGAAGTAAAAAAATGCTTAATTCTAAATTCGATTGTTCAAATGTTCAGTTGTTCATTATATAATAAAGGTTTTGTTACATGGGTAGACTGCTGTAATAAATGGAAAGCAGGAAATAAGTTATAAACAACCAAGTGAAAAAGATTACCTTCGACAAATAATTAATAATTTAAAAGTGCGGAGTCAGCACTATAATCACTGACGAAAATAAAATGAAAAAGCTATTTTTATTTCTTTCCATTGTTTTACTTGGCAACAATCTATATTCTCAGCTCCAAGACAGAATATGGATATTTGGCAGACCATTTTCAGGGTCAAGCAATGCTACATTATACTTTGGAAATTTGTCAAATCCGGTAGTAAATTTTCCAGGCGGCCAGCCCAATAATATAACAATCAATAATGGTAATGAACAGTGGGCAGTTGTTACAAATCCGCTTACCGGCGATCTTATTTTTTATACTGACGGTAAAAATGTTTTCGATAGTCTAAACAATCTGGTAAGTAACTTAGATCTTGGAGCCAATGTTTCTTGTTCTCAACCTGTGGCAATTTCTCCTGTGCCTCGTTCCGACACGAAATCGTCGTATAAACAATATTATATTTTTTCCAATTCAACAGGAGCTAATGCTACTTCTTGCGATATTGGTATCATTACTTACAGGACTTATGATGTGATATTGCAAACTTTCGGTCCAAGTCATAATTTGCCAGGTATTTACGGTACAACTACTGTTACCGAAGGTATGAAGATAATACCTTGTGATAACGATCCTGATATTCTCTGGCTTATTGTAAGTCTGTTTCCTGATCCGGGTTATGAAACGAAATATGTGATTTATAAAATTGACAAAACTGTTATTACTTATCAGGGGAACTATGACATGGGACCTCAAAAAATGCCGATTCCAGGCAGTAGTTGTTCTCCAATAGTAGAAATTACATATACTAAAGCCAATACTA
>JBBAAT010000108.1:0-8907 GCA_041658145.1 Bacteroidales bacterium
CATTATGGGTATTATGGCAAAAGGCTCTGTAACAGTTGAAGTTACTACTGCATGTGTGAACGAAGATATTTGTTGCGGATGCCAGACATGTATTAAAGTTTGTCCATACACCGCCATCAGTTTCAACGAAGAAAAGAAAGTTTCAATTGTAAACGAAATTCTCTGCAAAGGTTGCGGCACATGCGGTTCAGCTTGTCCGACAGGAGCTATACGCAGCAGGCATTTTACCGATCAGCAGATCATTTCACAAATTGAAGGATTAATGTCAATGTCATTATCATTAGAACTAGAAGAAGCTTAACAATTGATTATTGATTATTTTTTATTGACTATTAAAAAATGGATAAAGAAGAATTAAAAAGAAGGACAAAAGAATTTGCTCACAGATGTATAAAAGTTTGTGCGGAATTGCCGAATACTCCATTGGGAAATCTTGTGCGAGGGCAACTGCTTAGAAGTTCTACTTCGGTTCCGGCAAATTACAGGGCGAGTTGTGTTGCACAATCCAAAGCGGCATTCGTATCAAAAATCAGCATTGTGATTGAAGAAGCTGATGAAAGCGAATTTTGGTTACAAATGATAATTGATGAAAATCTTCTTAAAAAAGAACGTGTTTTGTCATTGCTTAAAGAAGCAGGAGAATTAACTTCTATATTTGTTTCATCAAGAAAAACCGCATCACGAAAAATAATAATAAATAATAAATCTAAAATAATAATATGGATTACAAACCAACAATAGTAGCATTTCTGTGCAATTGGTGTTCTTACACAGGCGCTGATCTGGCAGGCACATCCAGGATGAAATACGCTCCAAATATCCGTGGTATCCGTGTTATGTGTTCGGGAAGAGTTGATCCCACATTTGTTCTGAAAGCTTTCAGGGAAGGTGCGGATGGTGTTCTTATCTGCGGTTGTCATCCCGGTGACTGCCATTATCACGAAGGTAATTACAAATGCCTCCGAAGATATCACCTCCTGCAAAAATATATTCAACAAATGGGAATCGAAAAAGATCGTTTACGTCTTGAATGGGTCAGTGCAAGCGAAGGAAAAATATTTGCTCAGTTGGTTGATGAAATGACCAATACTGTAGCAAAGCTCGGGCCCTGCAAAATTAAAGAAGTTATGGAAACATTAACTTAAAAAATAGTGCAAAAATCAAAATGCAAATTTGAAATATAAAGAAATATGGATAAACCAAAAATAAATCTGGCAGTATATTGGGGCGCAGCATGCGGTGGCTGTTGTGTCTCCGTTCTTGATGTTCATGAAGCCCTGTTTACAGTAGTTGAACACGCTAACCTTGTGTTCTGGCCGATCGCATTGGATTTTAAATATTCTGATGTTGAAGCGATGCCCGACGGATTCATTGATGTAACGCTCTTTAACGGTGCTGTTCGTAACAGTGAAAATGAACATATAGCAAAACTGCTGCGTCAAAAGACAAAAGTATTGGTCGCTTATGGTTCTTGCGCTCACATGGGTGGTATTCCGGGCCTCGCCAATTTCACCACGAAAGAAGAGATATTCCGCAGATCTTATTTCGACAGTGAATCAACTGTCAATCCTGATAAAATCGTTCCTGTTACCGAATATGATATGCCGGAAGGAAAACTTACCCTGCCAAAGTTTTATAATGATGTGCGAACACTAGACCAGGTTGTAGATGTGGATTATTACTTACCCGGATGCCCTCCACAGACCGAAAGACTTGTGGAAGTTTTTTTGGCTATCGTTACAGGAGCGCAATTGCCTCCGAAAGGTTCAGTTGTCGGCGCCAGAGATAAAGCGCAATGCGATGAATGTAAAAGAAAGAAAACCGATAACAAACTCATTAAAAAATTTTACCGCCCATGGGAAATTCAGGACGATGGCGAAACCTGTTTCCTTGAACAAGGTGTGATCTGCATGGGACCTGCTACCCGCAGCGGTTGCGGAGTTCGTTGCATCGAAGGAAATGCTCCATGTCGCGGTTGTTACGGGCCTTCTCCTGAAGCTAAAGATCCGGGTGCTAAAATGATGTCGGCTATTGCAACCATGATAGATGCAAAAGAACCTGAAGAAATAAATAAAATAATTGACCAGATTGAAGATCCGGCAGGAACATTCTATCGTTTCAGCTTACCAGGTTCAATTCTCAGAAGAAAAATTTGTAAATAATATTCCTATTTTATTAAATAAATAATAGATCGATGAAAAGATATACGATAGATCCCATAACACGTTTAGAAGGTCACGGCAAAATTGAAATATTCCTGAATGATGACGGCGACGTTGACAATGTTTACTTTCAGGTTCCCGAACTCAGAGGATTTGAGAAATTTATTGAAGGACGCCCTGTTGAAGAGGTTTCACAGATCGTAACCAAGATATGCGGTGTTTGTCCCGGCTGTCATCACATGGCTGCAGGAAAAGCTACCGACATGGTGTTTGGCGTTGAACCTACATCAGCAGCGAAAAAGATCAGGGAACTTTTTTATATGGCTCATTTTGTTCACAGCCATATTGCACATTTCTACGCTCTCGGAGCGCCTGATTTTGTTGTAGGACCCACAGCGCCAAAAGCCGAAAGAAATGTTTTAGGCGTAATAGGTAAAGTCGGCGTTGAAATAGGAACCGAAGTTATCAAGCAGCGTCGTTTAGCCCAGGAAATTCAGGCTTTATTAGGCGGCCATCAGACTCATGTAATGCTGAATATTCCCGGAGGCGTAAGAAAAGGACTCAACGAAGAACAGCGTAAAGATATTGAAGCAAAAGCAAAAGGATTTATTGAATTTGCAAAGTTCTCATTAAAGATATTTGGCGATGTTGTTCTTGCAAATAAAACCTATGTTGACATTATTGTTAACGGACCATACAAGCTGAACCTATACTCAATGGGACTTGTTGATGCGAACAACAAAGTAAATTTCTATGACGGCAAAGTGAGAGTTGTTGACCAGGAAGGTAAAGAACATTGTAAATATTCTGCTGTTGATTATCGTGAATATGTTGCAGAACATGTGGAACCATGGAGTTATTTAAAATTCCCTTACCTGAAAAAAATCGGATGGAAAGGACTTGTTGAGGGTAAAGAATCCGGTGTTTATCACGCCACTCCCCTTTCGCGACTGAATGTTTCCGATGGAATGGCAACTCCCCTTGCTCAAATTGAATATGATAAGATGTACCAGACATTGGGTGGCAAGCCGGTTCATAATACGCTTGCCATGCACTGGGCGCGGTTGATAGAATTATTATATTCAGCAGAGCATTGTCTTGAACTGGCGCAGGATCCGGAAATAACGAGTAAAGACCTGCGTGCAAAACTTGGTGATATTCCCGGTGAAGGTGTTGGAATCGTGGAAGCACAGCGTGGAACGCTTACACATCATTACTGGACTGATAAAAAAGGTATTGTAACAAAAGCGAATATTATTGTCGGTACCACCAACAATAATGCAGCTATCTGCATGTCGCTTAAGAAAGCGGCCCAAGGGCTTATCAAAAAAGGAGTAACTGTTGATGACGGCATATTAAACATGGTGGAAATGGCTTTCCGCGCTTACGATCCGTGTTTCTCCTGCGCTACTCACAGCCTGCCGGGACAGATGCCAATGATCGTGAATTTCCGCGATAAAGAGGGGAATGTAACAAGACAGATAAAGAGGGATTTACTATAGTATTTTTTTTAAACTACTATAATTAGCTTCTATAGTTTTTTCTATGTCCGCTATATTATGCGCTGCAGAAACAAAGCCTGCTTCGTAAGCGGATGGTGCAATGTAAACCCCGTTTTTCAGCATCTCTTTAAAATAAATTGAAAATAATTTTGAATCAGAAGTCATCGCGGAATCGAAGTCCGTTACTTCATTTTCTGTAAAGAACAAGCACATCATAGAACCAACCCTGTTGAGTTTGAAATTCAGCCCCAACTTTTTAAGATTTTCTTTGATTCCAGCTTCTAATAATGCAGATTTCTTTTCTAAAGAAGAATAAATATTTTCCTTTTTGATAATATTAATTGTTTCATATCCTACAGCCATTGCAAGAGGGTTTCCCGAGAGTGTGCCTGCCTGGTAAACAGGCCCCACTGGTGCAAGATATTCCATAATTTCTTTCTTCCCTCCAAAAGCAGCAGCAGGCAAACCTCCCCCGATAATTTTTCCGAGACAGGTCATATCGGGTACTATGTTGTATAATTCCTGCGCACCGCCTAAAGCCACTCTGAACCCTGTGATCACTTCATCGAAAATGAGGATAATATTATTCTCTGACGTTATCTTACGAATGTTTTTCAAAAATTCAATATCAGGAATTATCACGCCGGCATTACCCATTATGGGTTCCATAATAACGGCTGCAATTTCATTTTTGTTTGCGTCAATTAATTTTTCAACGGAATTAAAATCATTGAATTTTGCAATTAATGTATCATTTGCTGTATGTTTTGTGATACCAAGAGTTCCGGGTATTCCATGAGTTAGTACTCCGGAACCGGCTTTTATAAGGAAACTGTCAGCATGTCCGTGATAACAACCTTCAAATTTGATAATTTTATTTCTGCCTGTATATCCTCTTGCAAGACGGATTGCGCTCATAGTAGCTTCTGTTCCCGAACTTACCATTCTCACCAGATCAATTGAAGGATAAATTTGAGTAATTAATTCAGCAAGCTTTATTTCTATTTCGGTATTTGCTCCGAAGCTTGTGCCATAAGATGCAAACTCATTCAGTACCTTCAGTATCCTGTCGTCAGCGTGTCCCAATATGAGTGGTCCCCATGAACCGACATAATCAATATATTCATTTCCGTCAACATCGAATATCTTTGATCCTTTGCCCTTACTGATATATAAAGGCTCCATATCAACTGATTTAAAAGCACGCACAGGGCTGTTTACACCGCCGGGGATATACCGTACAGCTTCTTTAAATAATTCTTTTGATTTGTAATACATAATTAATCGGTTAAATATTTAATTCGTTCTTTTTTTAATTCTTTTGTGCTGAAAAGAATGATATAATCGTTGCAATTTATTTGCTGCGACAGCGATTGAGCAATGATTTCACATTCATTTTCCGATTCTGCATGTACCATTGCAAACAACGGATAATCCCATTTGCGGGGAAAAATCTTACGTTGATAACAATGTGTAAGCTGCGGATGTTCTGAAATTTTTATGCCTGCCGATATAATTTGTTCTTCTGAGACTTTAAAACAACACATAGCGTTAAACAAAATACCAACTTTACGGTGATTTATTGTAGCAGATATCCTTCTGATAGCGCCTGATTTTTTCAAATACTGTATTCTTTCAAACAATAGTCCTTCACTGATGTTTAATGAAGATGCAATTTTTTTCCATGGCTCAGAGATTATATCCATATTATCCTGAACTTTATTTATGATTTCTTTATCGGTGGAAGATAATTCTATTTCACCTTTATCATCAATCGTTTCATTTTTATCGTGATCGTATTTCTTTTGACTGAACCTGAAGTTCACTCCTATTTTGAATGTTCTGACAGACGGCAATATCAAATAATCAATTACCTCTTTACCGCTAAAATCAAGTAAATCTCCAACTTCTTTTACCAGGTCCTTATCTTTTTTAATAGTTAGCGTAAACCAGATATTATACGTGTGATTTCTCAGATAATTATGGCTTACACCGGGATGCGTATTGATTCTTTGAGCCACGTTGTCAATTTGATTTTCATTAACCCTCACAGCAACGAGTGTACTCTGAAAGCCGATTTTACCGGCATTAATGATCGCGGAAATATTCCTTATGATTTTTTCAGAGCAAAGGTTTTTTGTTTTTTCAATTAATGTTTCTTCAGAAATATTCAGCTTTTCAGCAATTATTTTGTATGGCTTTGAAACAAGCGGAAAATCGTTTTGAAGCTCTTCGAGGAGGTATTTGTCAATGGAAGATAGGGGATACATTTGCAAGTTCATTCAACATTTAACATTAATAATTTAACATTTATAATTCTGCTTTATGCAGACTGGGTTCATAAATGCAATAAGGTTCTTCATCAAGATAATTACCGGTAGTTGCAAAAGCCCTTGCCCTGCATCCTCCGCATACTTTTCTGTATTCACAGTATCCGCAGCGGCCATTATAATGGTCAATGTCACGCATTTTCAAAAACAGATCGGATGTTTCCCAGATACTTTCAAAATTGAAACTGTTTTGCTTCAGATCGCCCGCCTCTGTTTCGAGAAACCCGCATATCTGGACCTTTCCTGTATTTGATATGAATGCAAAGCTCTGTCCGCCCATGCAACCTTTGGTCATAGCGTTCATACCATGCGATTCAACCGTAACTGTTCTGCCCGCTTCTTTTTCTTTCTGCCTGAATATCCTGTAATAATGCGGTGCGCAGGTTGGTTTCAAATTGATGGGAGTATTTTTACTTTTATTATAAAACCAGGTGAGAACGTTTTCATACTCATCGGGCGAAATCTCAAAATCCGCAAGATCTTTGCCTCTTCCCGTAGAAACCAGCAGGAACGGATGAAATCCCACAGCCCCGATATTTATTGCAAGCTGAAAAATATCTTCAATCTGTTTATAATTATGTTTTGTAATAGTAGTATTTACCTGAAATTCCAAGCCTGATTCTTTTGCTGTTTTCGCAGCGTTGATCACCGTATTATAAGCTCCTTCAACCTGCCTGAAGGCATCATGGGTTGCACTGTCGGCACCGTCAATACTCAAGCTGATCCGTGTAATTCCTGAATCAAGTATTTTTTGCGTATTTTCTTTATCTATCAAATGTCCGCAGGGAGCCATTACCATTTTTAAACCCAGCGATGTTCCGTATTTTGCGATATCGTATATGTCTTTTCTCGTCATCGGCTCGCCGCCTGTAAGAATAATGATGGGTTTAGCGAAGGAAGCAATATTTTCAAGCACCCGGTAACATTCTTCGGTAGTTAATTCATCAGGGTATTCGATATCGCACGCCGATGCCCTGCAGTGTTTGCATTTGAGATTGCACCGTTTAGTGATCTCCCATGCTATTAATCTTGGCAAACAGGCAGGGTAAGAGTTCAAAGTGAAACCGGTTTAAAATTCAAAGTTCAAAATTATTTTTGTAACTACACAGCCGATGAACAAATAAATAGAACGCTGATGACGCAGATTGATTATGATGAACACAGATAAAATAAAATCTTATTTAATCATAAGCAATCTGCGTCATCAGCGTTCTATTCCATTGCATGAGTAGTTATTTATTTTTTACCTTTCAATATTCTTGCAACGTCTTTTGCAAAATAGGTAATTATAATATCAGCGCCTGCACGTTTTATTGAATATAGAATTTCCATCATGATTTTTTCTCCATCGATCCAGCCGTTGTTCGCTGCTGCTTTAATCATGGAAAATTCACCGCTCACATTATAGGCTGCGAGAGGAACATTGAATTGGGTTTTCGCCCTATAAATCACATCGAGGTATGATAAAGCAGGTTTTACCATAACAATATCTGCCCCTTCAATCAAATCAAGTTCAATTTCTCTCAGCGCTTCATCGGAATTTGCAGCATCCATCTGGTATGCTTTCCTATCGCCGAACTGAGGCGCACACTCGGCAGCTTCTCTGAAGGGCCCGTAAAAAGCAGAAGCGTATTTTGCAGAATAAGCCATTATAGGCAAATCCGTGAATCCGTTTTCATCCAATATTTTTCTGATAGCTCCCACGCGTCCGTCCATCATATCCGATGGAGCGAGTACGTCGGCGCCTGCCTGTGCATGAGATAATGCCTGCTTTTGAATAAGCAAAAGCGTTTCGTCATTGTCAACCGTTCCGTTTTTGATTACGCCGCAATGTCCGTGGCTTGTATATTCGCAAAAACAAATATCCGTAATGACCAACAAATCCGGGACATCTTTCTTTATTGCCCTGACGGTTTTTTGAATAATGCCATTTTCAGAATAAGATTCGGAACCGGTTTCATCTTTCTTTTCAGGAATGCCGAAAAGCAAAATGCCTGGTATTCCTAATTCATAAACTTCCTTACATTCTTTAACTATCATGTCAACGGACATCTGATAGTTGCCGGGCATTGATTTAATTTCTTTTTTAATTTTTTCACCGTTACAGGCGAATAGCGGGTATATCAGGTCATTCACTGAAAGCGTGGTTTCTCTGACAAGTCTCCTGAGATTCTCATTTTTTCTCAGCCTTCTCATTCTTGTGATTGGGAATTCCATAATTTGTTTTTATTAGTTTAGTTAATACTTGTATATATTCACTTATGGGCACCTCTAAAACCTCATCGTCATTGCGAATCCCGCATGTGCGGGATGAAGCAATCTCAATCACGATGCAATAATAAGATTGCTTCGGGCGAAAAGCCCTCGCAATGACGTTTTGTATTGGCTTTATAGATAAACATTATTTTATACCAATTTCTTCATCATTCAGATAGCATGCGGGATCTGCCTCCCATAAGTCGCCAGTTACGGCTTCAGCCCTTACTCTGAAATTGCCTGCACAAATATCTATAAATTTGCATTTGCCGCATCTTCCTTTTACGTATTTCTTTTTGTCTTTCAACATAGCCATTAACGGATTGGATAAATCCGTCCAGATTTCGCTGAAAGGTCTTTCTTTAATATTGCCGAAAGAATAATGCCTCCAGAACTGGTCGGCGTGAACCGATCCATCCCAACTTATACAAGCTATTCCATGCCCTGAACTATTTCCACCGTTCATTTGCAATAATTTTAACACCTCCCCTGCCCTTTCAGGATTTTCTTTTAATAAGCGCAGATAGAGATATACTCCGTCTGCATGGTTATCAACAGTAAGAACCTCTTTCTTTAAACCCTTATCATGCAATTTTTTTGTGAGGTCAATAATCAGATCAACGGTCTTGCGGGCATGTTCCGGAGAAAGGTCATCAT
>JBBAAT010000109.1:0-8904 GCA_041658145.1 Bacteroidales bacterium
TACTTAATAAAACTTGGTTCAAAAGATAATTTAAATTCCTCTACCACTGTTTTCTCAAGCTGATTAACTCTATCGAAAAAATTTTGGTAATATTTAGCATACTGCTCTCCCTTTTCACTACCAAACATTTCAATAAGCGAATCTTGCGCTGGATTTTGTTCATATAACACCACCTCTGGATAGTTAGCGTATTGTACGTTATTTTTAATTTTATCTAAATAACGAGATATAAATCCACTAACATAATCGTCCAGTGGTATTCCTTTCACCCTATAGGTTAGAGCGTCGTGTATGATACTACAACGCGGTCGGCCACCTATAAGCTCAAAAAAACCGTCTGTCAATTCATCGCCTATATCATACCCCATTTGATTACGGCCAATTTTAATTGCACCGTCACCGTGAGCAAATATGTAAGTAAATATACCAAATGCCATACGTGAAGGTTGGTCTGTAATCAATTCAGCGATATTCTGGTCACTCCAGTAATTAACATCCAATGATATATGCCTGTCTTTTAAACTAAGCAAAGATGCTTTCATTAAGGAATCTGTCTGTATTATGCTCCTTAAACGAACATTGGATGAATCTGGGCTATTAAGGGTAGTAATTGGCCGCACTTGAAAAAGTTCAATGGTTCCATCAAGCATTACCCCCCACTCTAAATCAACTGAAAAACCAAACTTAGTTTCAAGAGCCAACGCCATATTATACAGTCTCTCAACGGTTACGGAATCAAATCCGGCAACTTTTCTTTTTTGCGGTATACTGCATATTATTGAACCATCTAACTTGTCAATATACAGAATATCTCCAGACTCTGAACCTGAAGTTAAACCAAAGTTATTACCATGTGTAACTTGCAAAACGATAAGATCAGATTCGTTGCCATTGACATGCACCTCCGAAAATAAAATCCCTGAAAAAACACAATCTCTTTGGGGCATTATCATTACTGAATATCCCTCGCTGTAATTTTTGCCATTCATAACCTTACTATAATTCTGTATTGAACCAGACTCTGAAGAAGCTATACAACTACGCAGAGCTTCCTTAAATTCCTCCACTGAATTTACATCAGTTATAGATTTAAACTGCCCAGCGAAAGATAATTTTTCACCGTCCTCTTGTCCACTACTACGAACAATTAAACTACCTGCCTCTAATCTTTTACAACTGTAATGCCACAAATCACTTACGATTTCGTCAGATATTATAAGCTGCCCATCTTTCCAAATACGAACAACCTCATCAGCCGGGATAATCAAGGCTGGTGGAACCTTATAACCATAACTGTCTAACTGCGCTAGACGCCAAGCCTTAATGCCAACACGACTAGGGCCCTCAATTAAACATTGGTCTAAAGACACAGTTAATACTTCAAATGTTTTTGCTTGCATAACTACACCTCTTATTATTTTATTTTTATAATTTGTTTTTACATTCTATATAGTTGTTAAAGAGCTAAACAAAAAACCCCCATCCCTCAAACAACATAGTCAAGCTATGCTGTTTAAAGGACGGAGGTCATATCAACCTTCGCGGTACCACCTTTATTCTCTCCGCCGAGGCGGAGAACGCTTTCAGAACGCTTTGCTTGGAGCAACACGTTCTAACCCATGGTTACGGCGGGTAAATCCCGGTAAAGACTACTTTTGGCTAAAGTTAGCCAATTTCGGCTTACATCTCGCAGGGCCATTCGAACTATTGGTCTAGAGGGAGTTCACACCCTTCTCCCCTCTCTCGGCTAGACTTAAATAGCCTACTATTCCTGGTCAATGATTTTAGGTATTGTCAAAAGAACTTGTCTGTATCTTATATCAAGTAAATAATCGTGTCAAGGGTAAATAAACAGAGGTAAATAAACACTTAAATTTATAACAAAACAGCTCCTAAACATGCCGCGTGATCAAGTTTGGATATATAAATACCCCTCACCTTAAATAGTCGCGGGGTCTTGCTATTATAAATTTTTATAGCTTTTGGTAAAAATATTTGGGATGAATTTTTAAGGCCACCATTTATAACTATTATTTCTGGATTATAAAAGACGCTAATTTCAACCATAAGATTAGCCAAATGCTGTATAAAAATATCCACCGTTTTTTGAGCAATTGCATCTTCTTTAACCGTAGCAAATATTTCATCGGCGGTTTTATTTCTACCTGATAAAACAGTGTACAAATTAGTCAACCCCTTACCGGACAAAATATTGTAAGTTCTATTTTCTAATCCTAGCTCAATTGATATATTTAGTTGTGAAATCTCACCGGCGAGACCAGCAAAACCTGTAATCAATTTTCCATCCTCCATATGAGCCAATCTTATTCCTGTTCCCATACCAATGAGGGTAAAACTCTTAACTCCTTTACCGTGACCCTTCACACTCTCTGCGATTGCCATGGCATACACGTCATTAACAACTTTTACTGGCATATTAAAATCTGCACTAAACTCTTTAGCTAACTGGTAATCTGTTTTATTGCCTAAAAGCGAACTCCTAACTACCACACCTTTATTTATTACAGCCTTAAAACTTATTCCTATTTTGCCAGTAGTATGATCAACATATTGGGTGATACATTTTTTTAAAACCTTTATAAAACTCATCTCTTTATTGACAAAATCAGCCGTTGGTAACTGAACTTGGCTAAGTAATTTGTACTCAGGATTAAAAGTACAAATATCAATCTTAGTTCCTCCTACGTCAACTCCTAAAAATATATTCCTCGGATTACTAATAATATTCATAACTTAATATAGACTTATAATAATTATACTATATCATTTTCTACGATATAATAAAAGAAGATCGGCTAGCTATACCAATCTTCGTTCTTAAATATTCTTTTAAATTATTTTAATAATTAAGGTATTAAGACAAAATTTTATAAAGTAAATTAGGTAATAACTCTGGAGATACTATATGATGAGTTGAAAGGTTATACAAATCAGGACAACTATTACCAATTGCTATCTTTAACCCCACTGCCAGTCTCAAGGAACGGTAAATTACTTGATAAAAAAACTCTACGAGCAAACCCAAACTGATAAGTAACTAAATTACAGCGAATTTGCTATAATGGTTATAGTTAAAACTATAGCCATTTTTATTTTATGAAACTTAAGTATTTAATCAATAAAAAAGAAGATCTGCGATTTGCTCGGACAAAAAAAGAAAAACGTGCTCTAGTAGAGCGCTATCTTGCCGATTTCCCCTACTTAAAATATTCTTGCCGCGAATATCAAAAATCTTGGAACAAAATTAATAACCAATTTTCACGCTATATTGAAAAAGCAACCGGCTATAAATGGAAATACAATACTTATTACTGTTTTGTCTCCCCTATTCACGAGGGGATATCCAACTGGGGAACCAGTAATAAAATAATCAGATGGTGGAAAGAAAATTCTTACACTCAAAGGAGAATAACCGCTCATGAATTAATTATTTCTCATTATTTTACAATCGTCAAAAAGTATTACTCCAAAAAAAAATTAACCAATAAACAAATTTGGGCCTTAGCTGAAATTGCCGCCTTCGCCTTGACTTCTCTCACTCCAGCAACTAAAAAATTCTGGCCCTGGGACAAATCAGGCTATTATTATAATCACAACTATCAAACCATTATGAATTTACAAAAAGAACTTAAACAATCGTTTCTAAAAAAGAAAAATTTTGATGAATATATTAAAACAGGTATTAAATTGGTGAGAAAGTATCCTAAAATAGACTTCTGCTAATAAACTTTACCAAATTAAAAATGGTTTAAACGGCTGTCTAAATTTTGCGCCCCAGAATATAGACCTTGATATTTTAAAATAGACCAATACTTTGATACTGGGAAGCGAAGTCCAGCACCGCTCCGACTTGATCGGACTGGTGCGTGGGTATGGAAGTATTTGCACTAATTCGTTTAAATTAAAAAACACCTATAGGGTAAAAAGACTGGTTTTGAATAAAAAGTAAAATGATAATATAATAACAGTTGATCGTAGATAAATAAGATAAGGACTTGAATCAACTAAATCAAATGGGAAAGAAATAATGATTACTCCACTGGAAAAAATTACACTGGGCCAATTGCATATCCAGTATATTGATGAGAACCACCTGCCTCAAAAACAATCGGTAAGCGCAGTATTTTTGCTTGGTTTTATAGATGGTCAGATTATTGCAACTCGGAATGAGCGAGGCTGGGATGTACCAGGCGGACATGTTGAGCCAGGGGATACTAACCTACTCTCGGCCTTACAGCGAGAGGTAAAAGAAGAATCAGGCGTTATAATAGATGGTCAGGCGATTCCCTTCGCCACTCTGCAGTTTGAGGGGAATGATAAACAAATGTTGTTTTATACCTCCCGCGATTGCCGATTGAGCGACTTCATACCCAGCCAAGACGCGTTCGAACGAAGTCTTATGCGGGTTGATGACTTTATAGCTTGCTATAATTCGGACAAAAAGGTCATTGAGATTTTGATAGCTCGCGCCTTAACTGTCCTTAAAAGCTAATTTCAGCATTACTTTTTTACCTAATCTTTTTTGCCCAAGTTCATTGATTATATCTTTTTGATAAATAGCCCGATTAACCTATTTTAAACATACAAAAATCATATCCTTATTAGGAGTAAATTTTTTGTCTTCATAATCACTAAATAAATTTTTTACTTTAAACCCTTGTAAATTTAACAGATACTCAACTTCATTTTTAAAAGCATACCTCATTTTTATAGTATTGCTTGATAACACCTTCTTTATACCTTTTAGGCTCTCATAATATATAATTTTGGTTTCAGTAACTTGATTAAGTACATCAATATTTTTATTGACATGGGTTTTTGTTATAATTTTACCGTCAATCAAAAATTTAGCGTCAACAATCTCCTTGCTTGGCATATCAGTCAATATTTTTAGGTTGGGCCAATAAATATCAAATATAAAAACGCCTTTATTTGTCAAATGCTTTTTTATATTTTGCAAGGCTTTTACTTGTTCACCTGAGGTCAATAAGCATTGAAAAACCCTAAAAGGCAGAATGATTAAATTAAATTTTTTATTTAATTTAACTGTGGTTAAATCGTCTTCCAATATATCTAAATTTCTAACAGCCCCCAGTCTTTTAACTTTTTCTTTAAGTCGGGCAATCATATTGCTGGAGTAATCAACGGCTGTTACTTTAATGCCATTTCTCGCCAGGTATATACAAACTCTTCCCGTACCGCAGCCGAGTTCTAAAACTTCTCCTCCTAATTTTTTTGCATACCTAAGATAAAAATCAAGATCATCTTGCTTTTCTCCAATGTCGTATGTAACTGAAGATATTTTATTATATCTATCTTTCATAGTCTGACTATATTATTAATAATCTTAGCATGCAAATAGAAATATAAAAAGGGAGAGGTGTTTAATCAAACAAACATTCATCTCCCTTTACGAATGACGGTTTAACTACCGTCGCGGCACTTTAGTACCATAATAACCTCCTTATCTTTTAGTTTTATACCCTAGTTTTATACCCCTCCCATGATTTAAGTGCATCCTCTGCATTTTTTCCAATCACGGGAGGCATTTCACCGTTTTCATCAATAAGTTCTCGATACTTAACTCGCTCTTGCGAGGAGAGAATAGGCACAATTTCTTTCTCAACTCTAACCATTAAGCAACAAGCTATCGGATCAAGCTGACGAATATCTCCCAACCAAGCATACGCGTCAGCTCTGCAACCACCACCGCAAAGTTTAATGTAACGACAATTACCACAATGGACATCGGAAATTTTTATTTCTTTAAACTGTTGCAACCATCTTGACTGCAAAGCTTCTTTCAAAGATTGTTTTTTTACGGAAGAAAATGGAAGATCTAGGGCCGGACAAAATGTAAGTTCACCATTAGCTTTTACACAGATAGATCGAAAATGATATGTACACGGGTGAGTATTTAAATCCATGGCAACATAATCTTCAACAGTAATCTGCGAATTGTAGACATTATATATGCCCAAATTAAATGGTTTCCCATCATTATGAAAGTTTTTAATTAGCTGCTTGTACACGACAAACATATCGTCATAATCAGCAAATTCAAGAATGCCTTCATTTCCTTTTGTCCGACCGAATCTCCATAACTGACTTATGCGCCACCGAAAAACGCCGATATCTTTAAGTATTGAATACAGTTCTAATAACTCTGATAGATTCTGTTTGTTGCAAGTAGTTTGCACAACAATTCTTTTCTCTGGAAATACTCTTAACACCCTTTTAAGTGCACTAATAACCACTTCATAGCTACTACCACTTCTAACAAAATTGTGAGATAGTAACCCATCAAGACTAACCCTAAATTCTTTAATCTGAGGATACTTTTTTAACCATGCAATATTCTTTTCTGTAAAGAAATGCCCATTTGTGGTTATATTAACAACGGATGATTCTCCACATTCATTCACAATTACTTCTAAATCTTTTGACACAAAAGGCTCGCCCCCTATAAGAGTATTCTCATTACACCCTAACTCTTTACCTTCATTAACTATTTCTAACTTTCTATCTGTACTTAATTCATCTTTTTTAATATCAGCGGTATTCAATCGACTGGCGTGACAATATATACATGATAAATTACAAGCACCGGTCACTTCTAATCTTAATGATTTATACATTTTAACCTCCTTATGGAAATATTCTACTAATTGTACGTGGAAATAGCGAGGCTTCCTTAATACTACCCAAACCAAGTAATTGCATTGTTAGCCTTTCTAATCCTAAACCAAAACCGCCATGAGGTGGCATGCCGTATCTATGAATTTGCAAATATGAAGAAAAATTCACAGGATTATAGCCTAACCTTTTCATCTTTTCTACTTGCATTTCATAATTATGAATTCTTTGTCCACCAGTCGTCACTTCTAGACCCCTAAAAAGTAAATCAAAACTTAAAGTAACGGTCGGATCAATTGGATCCTCCATAGCGTACATTGGACGTTTCGCTGTTGGGTAATGGGTAACAAATAAAAATTCGCTACCTGTATTATCGTACACATATTGTGATATAATTTGTTCACTTTTTGCATCTAAGTCTCCACTATCTCTAACTTTGTGCTCTTTGCTAACTATCTCCAAAACTTGGGCCATTTTCATAACTGGAATATCTCCGACCTTAGGCACATTTACCTTTAATACCTCTAACTCTGACGGGCAAAGTGATGGAAGTCTATCAAAAATATAATTAAGAATGTAAGTTTCAACATCCATTATATCTTCAAAACTATCAATTGGGCCCATCTCAATATCCATAGAAGTATACTCATTCAAATGACGCGAAGTTTCATGGGACTCGGCTCGAAAAACCGGACCAACTTCCATGACTTTTCCGAAAACGCCAACCATCATCTGTTTATAAAACTGAGGAGACTGTGCCAAAAACATAACTCTATCAAAATAATCAACCTTAAATACATTAGCCCCGCCTTCAGCGCCGGCAAATACCAATTTAGGAGTATGAATTTTTACAAAATCAATTGCCCCTAAACCTTCCAGAAAAAGTTGAACTATTGATGACTGAATAGAAAAGATAGCTCTTTGTTTAATATGACGTAAGCTAATTGGACGATAATCAAGATTGGTATCAAGATTAATTCCCAAATTACGACCACCAATACTAAATGGCAATTTTACTGCTGGTTGAGACAGTACCTTAATTGACTTGAGCTCAATTTCAGCCCCATTCGGAGCATTCTCTTCTTTGTGACAAATCCCAGTAATGGTAACGTAATTCCCCTCCTGGTAGGTTTCCGCTGGGATTGATAAGTGTTGTAACACAAGTGTGCACTGGATCAATGACTTACCGGTTCGTATAACTATAAAAAGCAAAGCGCCAAGTTTTCTAACTTTATGGACAGCGCCGCTAATAATTATCTCCTGGCCGTCATATTTCAACAATTCAGTAGCTTGCATACCAACATGTGAATTTGCAACTACTACTTTCATGACTCACTCCTTTCTGATCTTGCTTCAATAGCGTGATTGGGTATTATTATAGAAGAGATCAATTTGTTGTACTCTTTTAAATAATCCCGCCGTAAAACAGCCAACCAACGGGCGGCTTTAGCAAATTCTTCATCTTTAGTTTCCACCAAGACAACAGTGTAAGCGGCGGTTGGGCTGCCACTTTGTTCAATCAGTTTAACAATTTTCTGGTCTCCCAAAATAATCTTGCACCGAGCTTTGACTTCAACTGCGGAACGCATTGTCGACATAGCGTGGCCTCATTTTTTGTTTTTAAACAGTGATTTAGGTGATTCAATTTTTAACGTACAGTGTAGTATTAAAATTGAAAGCTTCTTGGACTTTCACTTACTTATTATGCACCTTTTATTTTGTTACCACCTTACAACAAAAATCAATATTTGTCCACAGTATTAGTAAATAAACAAAACAATCAAGGCCAAGGGCAAATTAAAAAGGGTTTAGACGAGGAATCAATTATAGATTCGTCTACACCCTGTCAATATTAGGGTCATGACTATAGTCTCCTACCTATCAACTGCTTTAGCGCTGCGAAGCACTGAAGCAGTTGCTAATTTAAATAAATTAAAAGGAGGTGGCGAGTACTATATTTGAGTACCGTATGCCACCTCACAAGATTTGGATTCATTTTATCTCCATAGGAGGATTATTTTGAGATTCTTTCGCTACGCTCAGAATGACACGCAGCTTATTTTACATACATCATCTTTTTGCTGGAAGTAAAACTGCCAGCTGTTAAGCGGTAGAAATAAATACCGCTGGGGAGATTGCTGGCGGTGAAAGTTACATTGTAACTGCCAACAACTTTGTATTCGTTGACCAAAGTGACAATTTCTTGGCCAAGAGTATTAACAACCACTAATTTTATATCAGTGCTAG
>JBBAAT010000110.1:0-8734 GCA_041658145.1 Bacteroidales bacterium
TTTTAGAGTTGTCCTTAAAATAACCCGTGAATATTAGCATTCACTTTTTCGATGATCATACCAAGATCTTCAGGATTCTCTGAGAAATTGATATCGTCCACATCCACAATCAGTAATTTGCCTGTATTATAAGTGGATATCCATGCCTCGTAACGTTCGTTCAGGCGTTTCAGGTAATCTAAACGGATGGAATTTTCGTAATCTCTGCCTCTTTTTTGTATCTGGCGCACCAATGTGGGAACGCTTGCCCTCAGGTAAATCAACAGATCCGGGGCTTGCAGGAAGGAAGCCATTAATTCAAAGAGAGAGGAATAGTTTTCAAAATCGCGTGAGCTCATCAAACCCATAGAATGCAGGTTTGGAGCGAAAATATAAGCGTCTTCATAGATAGTGCGATCCTGTATCACATCTTTTCCGCTTTTGCGAATATCCACTACCTGGCGAAAACGGCTGTTCAAAAAATAAATCTGAAGGTTAAACGACCATCGTTGCATGTCTTCATAGAAATTATTCAGATACGGGTTCTTGTCAACATCTTCGTAATGTGCCTTCCAGCCATAATGTTTTGATAAGTGGCTTGACAGTGTGGTCTTTCCTGATCCTATATTTCCGGCAACGGCTATGTGCATGGTAATAGATTTATGTTTAATAAAAATATTTCATTTAATTCGTAATAAAATCTGCTTCTAAAGTAAATATTTTTTGGATTCAAAAATTTCTTTTGAATAAATTTAAAATTATTTCATGTGTTTATTTTTTTGTTTTTTAAAGGTCACATGGAATACGCCATGAAATAATTATTTCGGTTGTTGTGAACTTTATTGCTCATGGCTATTTCACAGAATAAATATTCACTGCAACTGTATCCTGAATATAAAGTTTGTTTTTTTCATATCTTGTGCCGATAACATTTTTTTCAGGCAGATTCATGGATTTTTGCTCAAAAGTCTTGAAATTATATTGTATCAATTGTGATTCTGTGGAATAAATAATATTGTCGTCAAAAATCTGGAAAGAGTTAAGATTTTTAAACGGTAATATTTTGGCATAAGTGCCATACTTATCAAAAATAAGAATACCGTTAACAGGATCGTTCAGGTAAACAATATTGTTAATTTCAATAAGGAAATTCGGTTTAATTTCCTTATCTGTAATCTGAACAATATTTCCACTTTGATTGGAAACCTGTAGATTTTTATTAAATCGGATAAGCTGAAAATTCTGTTGATCATATATCCAAAATCCATTCTCATAAGAATTGCAAACAAGTGTTGGCTGTACGACGCCCAGGTTGTCTAATAGTATTGGATCTCCGCTCTCACTAAGCATCTTTTCGAGAAACAAAATTATTCGAAAGTCCCGATAATAAAGCAAAATCTTTAGAGGATCGGATGCATCAACAAATGAAATATTTCCGTATGCTTTGTTGCTGTATGTTTTCAAAAGATTTCCATCCACATCATATTTCGCTAATTCATTACCCGATATTATATAAAGGCAGCCAATATTATCAGTTGTAATAAAGGAAACTAAACCGGTAATTGTTCTCAAAAGCACAACATCGCTCACACGGAAAGCACCGCATACAAGCAAAAAGAATACGATGAAAATTTTCTTAATCATCCAATCATTTTTAAGATTTCGTCAACATAACGCCTGTCGTTGAACAAACGTGGCACTTTGTGCTGCCCTCCTAATTTTCCTTTTAATTTCATCCAGTTGTAAAACGTACCATTTGGAACCGCCCTGATAACGGGTAAGCGCAATATCATGTTCTGATAACGTTTTGCTTCATAATCAGAATTCAGCGATTTCAGGGCGTTATCAATTACATCAGTAAAATATTCGATGCTGGATGGCGTTACTTCAAACTCTATAAGCCATTCATGCGCAGCACTTTCATGATCGCTGAAATAAATTGGCGCTACAGTATATTCTTTTATCAGTGCGCCCGATTTTTCGCAGGCAATTGAAAGAGCCTTATCAGCATTGTCAACGATAAGCTCCTCCCCAAATGCATTGATAAAGTTCTTTGTTCTTCCTGTTATCTGAATCCTGTGCGGATTTAATGATGTAAATGTTATCGTATCCCCAATTTTATATCTCCACAAGCCAGCATTGGTAGATATTACGAGAGCATAATTTTTATGCAGTTCCACTTCGTCTAACGAAAATGTTTTTGGATTATCATTTTCAAAATCTTCCGAAGGGATAAATTCATAATATATTCCGTAATCCAGCATCAGCAGCATATCGTCAGAATTATTACTGTCCTGAATACCGAAAAACCCTTCAGAAGCATTATATGTTTCAATATAGTTCATTTTATCCGAAGGAATCAGTTTCCTGAATTGTTCACGGTAAGGAATAAAACTCACACCTCCATGCGTAAAAAGTTCCAGATTAGGCCATACATCAAGGATACTTGATTTACCTGTCTTTTCAAGAATGCGTTTTAGTAAAAGCAATATCCAAGATGGAACCCCGGAAATATTGGTTACATTTTCTTCCATGGTCACTTCTGCCATTTTTTCAATTTTGCTTTCCCATTCATCCATCAAAGCAATGGCAAGATTAGGTGTCCTCATGAATTCTACCCACCACGGCAAATTCTGAATGATGATAGCCGAAAGGTCGCCATAATAGGATTCATTATTGAAATCTGATATCTGGTGGCTTCCCCCCAATGCAAGACCTTTTCCATCAAAAAAAACGGTATCAGGATTATTGTTGCAATAAATTGACAATAAATCTTTCCCCCCTTTAAAGTGGCATTCTTCTAAAGCTTCAGCGCTTACAGGGATAAATTTACTTTTATCGCCGGTAGTTCCCGATGATTTTGCAAACCATTTAATATCAGAATACCACAACAGATTCTGTTCACCACGTCGTAACCTGGTGATATAAGGTTTAATGTTTTCATAATCACCAACTGGAACACGTTGTCTGAATTCGACAGGACTTGATATGCTTTTATAATCATATTTCCTTCCCCATTCTGTATCTTTTGCAGCATTCAGTAACTTTTTCAGCCACTCTGTTTGTACGTCATAAGGATACTTAAGGAACAGTTCTATCTGGTGTATCCTCTTTTTCATCAACCATGACAATACAGAATTGATAAGAGCCATCGTTATTAAAATATGTTTACCATCAATATAGAGTTAGCAAAAATACCAAAAATTAAAATACTTTCAAAAGTAAAATTAAGTTGAATTTAATTATCTTTGACACACAAGTTATATTATGCACGACTATAATTTGATTATACAAACTACAAACAGTTTATAAAAACTTGCTTTGTTACCGGTTAAAGTATATAATTATGATCTGTTTTCCAAACTGCAAAATCAATATAGGGCTTTATATTACTAAAAAAAGACCTGATGGTTATCATAATATCGAAACGGTTTTTTATCCTGTTCCGTTATGTGATATTCTTGAAATTACAGAAAGCAGTAAAAACGAATTTACGCTAAGTGGTCTGGAAATACATGGCAGCAGGGAATCCAACCTATGTTTAAAAGCTTACTATATTGTAAAAAAAGAATATGACTTGCCTCCTGTTAAAATTCATTTGCATAAAGCTATACCCACAGGCGCAGGACTTGGCGGCGGTTCAAGTGATGCCGCTTTTATGATAAAACTCCTGAACGATACATTTTCATTGAATATGACAAATGCACAAATGCAGGATATTGCAGGCGATCTGGGCAGCGACTGTTCGTTTTTTATTGAGAACAAACCTGTTTTTGCTTCAAATAAAGGCGATGTGTTTGAAAGTATTAATCTTGATTTAAGCAAGTATTACCTGCTAATGATAAAACCGAATGCTCATATTTCTACACCTGTGGCATATTCGATGGTTGAACCGCGAAAAGCCCTGTTTTCATTGAAGAATATTGATACGGGTAAAATTAATGAATGGAAGAATTATATTACAAATGATTTTGAAGAATCTGTATTTTCAAAATTCCTGGAAATAAAAATGATCAAAGAAAAAATGCTTGATATGGGAGCTGTTTACGCATCCATGAGTGGCAGCGGTTCGGCGGTGTATGGAATTTTCGAATCGCATGTTGAAACAGCTAATTTGTTTGATGGATTTTTTATGTGGCAGGGAAAACTAGAATAATTATCTTATACTAAAAACGGGATAAATTGTCGCATTTTATGATTACAATAAAGGCATAGAGGTATAAGGTATAAAGGCATAAGATAGAGCGTATTATACCCTATTTCCTTATCCCTTATACCTGGAACCCAAACGTAATAATTTACACCATTCAAAGTATAACTATGGAAACATTAAAGAAAAATAAAATATATTTTGCATCCGACTGCCATCTCGGTGTTCCCAACTATTCAAGCAGTCTGGAACGTGAAAAGATTTTTGTGAAGTGGCTTGATTCGATTAAATCCGATGCAAAAGAGATTTATCTGCTTGGCGATATATTTGATTTCTGGTTCGAATACAAAACCGTTGTCCCCAAAGGATATGTCAGACTTTTAGGCAAGCTTGCCGAATTAAGCGATGCCGGAATTACTATTCATTATTTCACTGGTAATCATGATATGTGGATGTTTGGTTATTTCCCCAAAGAATTGAATATACAGATATACCGTAGCCCTGTTGAAAAAGAAATTAACGGCATGAAATTTTTCATTGCTCATGGCGATGGTCTTGGTCCTGCTGACAATGGATACAAGTTCATTAAAAAAATCTTTTCAAACAAAGTTTGTCAATGGCTATTTGCACGACTGCATCCCAACTTCGGCATGTGGATTGCAAAATATTTATCACGCAAAAGCCGCATCGCTAAATGCCTCTCTGATGAGGAATTTCTTGGTAAAGAAAAAGAGAGACTAATACAATACATTTATGAAAAAGAGAAATTCACACATTTCGATTTCTACATATTCGGCCACCGCCACCTTCCACTTGACATACCTATCGAAAATACCCGTTACATCAATCCCGGCGATTGGGTGACGAATTTCTCCTATGTAGTTTTGGACGACGAAAAGATAGAGTTGAAATATTTCAAATGAGAAACTTTATCAATGCTCAAAAGTACAAGTGATACTATGAAATTTTCTTCACGAGATCAACCATTCTGCATGAGTATCCTAACTCATTATCATACCAGGAAACAACTTTTACAAAGTTCCCGCCAATAACCTGAGTAAGCTGCGCATCAAAAACAGAAGAGTGGGTATTGCCAATAATATCAACGCTTACAATCGGATCGGTGCAATATTCGAGGATGCCTTTCATTGGTCCTTCTGCAGCTTTTCTGACAGCCTCGTTGATTTCTTCCCTGGTAGCATTTTTTACAAATTCGCATGTAAGATCTACCACAGAACCATCAGGAGTGGGCACGCGCATAGAAAAGCCATCTAATTTTTTATCAAGTTCAGGAATTACAAGCCCAACCGCTTTTGCAGCTCCGGTTTTTGTAGGAATGATCGACATGGCCGCAGCCCTTGCTCTGCGAAGGTCTTTGTGTGGAAAATCGAGAATAACCTGGTCGTTTGTATAAGAATGTATAGTATTCATTAACCCACGTACAATACCAAAATTTTCATGCAATACTTTGGCAACAGGGGCAAGACAGTTAGTAGTGCAAGACGCATTTGAAAAAAGTTGGTGTTCGGGTTTTATTTTATCATCGTTTACGCCTATCACAACAGTAATATCAACATCTTCTTTATTGTCTGCAGGTACAGATAAAACAACCTTTCTCGCTCCGGCAATTATATGCTTACTTAATTTTTCCCTGTTACGAAAAACCCCTGTTGATTCAATAACTGTATCCACTCCAAGATTTTTCCATGGAAGATTTGCAGGATCTTTTTCTGCGAAAATTTTTATTTTTTTACCGTTTACGACTAAATAACCTTCTTCTGCGGAAACTTCTCCCTGAAAACGTCCGTGAATGGAGTCGTATTTCAGCAGATGAGCCAATGTCGTGCTGTCTGTAAGATCGTTGATTGCAACTACCTCAATGTCATCATGTTTTAATATCTGACGGTAGGTGATTCTTCCAATTCTTCCAAAACCGTTAATCGCTATTTTTATCTTTGCCATATCTGTGCTGTATTTTAAATATTAATATTTCCATTTACGATTCAAAATTAAATATTTTATAGACATACAAGCCGGTATTGAATAAAAAAAACCCGATAAATTACCGGGGTTTTTAAAATGCAGGGATATAATTGGTTATCGATATAGGGTAAGTATTCCGTAAACTATATGTTCTTTTTTAAGCGCATCTTTATAATAAACTGAATAAGTATAAACACCTTGCTGTACTTTTCGCCCTTCATATTTACCATCCCATCCGGCATTCATATCACCCGAAGTATAAATCATTTTTCCCCATCGATCAAATATCTTGATATTGAAAGCATTAATACCCGTGCCAAGAATTTTATATACATCATTATGCCAATCACCATTTGGTGTAAAGGTATTTGGGAAATAAATTGTGGAATAAGGTTGAACGATCACATAATCATAAGCAGAATCTGTGCAACCATATTGATCGCTTACAACAAGTGTTACAAGAAATTTACCTGTATCGTTATAAGTATAGACAAAATCAGGTACATTTTGCGTATCTCCGTTTCCTAAATTCCAGAACCAGCTTACAGGGGAAGAACCAGTAGTTCTATCATGAAAAGACACTTCCGGGTCAAAAAAGGAAACTATTTGTGGATGTACTACAAAATCGGCATTCAGCAAATTATTAACGAATACGGTTACTGAATCATAACCATTGCAGAATCCTGTTGATGCGGTAACATAATATGTTGTGGTTTGTAAAGGGCTTACAGGGTTAACAGCAGTGGTCACGTTATTACTCCAATAAAATGTAGCCCCAGCTTCACCGGTTGCAACAAGTGTTGCAGTTCCTCCCCTACAAATAGTTGTATCGTTTCCGGCATCGATATTTGGCAGCTCATTAACGAATACGGTTACTGAATCATAACCATTGCAAGGTCCTGTTGATGCGGTAACATAATATGTTGTGGTTTGTAAAGGGCTTACAGGGTTAACAGCAGTAGTCATGTTATTACTCCAATAAAATGTAGCCCCAGCCCCACCGGTTGCAACAAGTGTTGCCGTTCCTCCCCTACAAATAGTTGTATCGTTTCCGGCATTTGCAGAATTACTTCCCATTAAAACAATAGCGCTGTCAACAGCTGTGGCTCCACAGGCATCGGTTACGGTAACATAATAAGTAGTATTAGTAGTTGGGCTAACCACGATAGAGTTAGTAGTACTTGCCGCGCCATCACTCCACAGATAAGTATAATTCATTCCAAGTCCGAGAAAACCGCCCGAACCAGTGGCTGAAAGCGTTGCCTGTCCGACACATATTGTTGTATCACCACTTGCTATCGCAACAAAAGTGGTATTATCTTCGATATAAACTGTAAACACTTGCGTATTCCCACAAACGGATGTTTGCATAGTTAATACAACCGATTCAGGAACTTCAGTAATTCCATCCAATACAGGAGAAATAATTATAGCAGCAGAGTCCTGACCGACAGGTATTGTAACACTGTTAGGAATTGCCGGATAATCAACACCATTTATTGCAGTACCACCTATTGTATAATTGATAGTGTATGGAGAAGTAACCGGAGAGTTTAAAACAAAACTAATGATAGCATCATTACAACCTTCAATAGCCATTGTATCGAGATTAGTAGTAAAAGTAGTCCCCACAGCTACAGCATTACTGGAGAAACTATTTGCCTCCAGAAATACTGCCGAATCATAAGCTGCATCACCTGCGTCTCCTATGGCAATTTTTATATGATACGTAAGGCACGGCACCACTAGACACCATGCAGTAAGTACCGTTGTAAAGCCATCATAAACTATTGTGGTCCCTCCTATTCCCTCGTTATCCACATAATATTGAGGATAAGAGGGTGTTACGTTATTGATATTATCAATTGAGACCGGTAAGGCGGTTCCGGGTATTATTGCAATGTTTTGAACTCCTGAGATACCAGGTCCGCTTACAAAAAAACCAAAAACATCATTAAAACTTGAGCCTACCCATTCAGGATATTCTTCCGACCCAAAAACATATCTGAATTTTATGGTATCAGACAGAGGAATAAAATTAAACTCAAGCACAGCCGCATCATTAATTGTATATCCGGGTATTAAAGCAGCAAGATCAGGGTCGCTCCCCGTGTTATTGTCATTTGAAACAAAGTCGGAAGCAGCAGATCCTATCAATGGTAGTCCCAAAGAACCATCTACAACACCTGTCGATATAATAATACCATTTGAAATACCCAGATTAGTAGGAGATGCCCCCGTAGTAAAATTTCCTTTTGATGCCGCAACTCCTGAAAAAGTAACATTGCTCACTGTTACTCCTGTTCCGATAAGTACGTTCTGGACAAGCTGTTGAGCTGTCATGGAAGTACCAACAGTTAGTTGAGCATAACCATGATTTATCATAAAAAGTATAATAAACATACCCAGAATAGCAATGGGGTTGTTGTATCTGGTTGTTTTATATGTTTTCATATTATATTGTTTGTTGATAAATATCAACAAAGTAAAATTTTTAAAGTAAAATTTACAAAATTTTTCATGTTCTATATCAAATCATTATCATTATTATACGCATATTATCCAAGCAATGTTACACACCAATATGTGCTGTATTTCAAATCGTTTACAATAAAAAAAATA
>JBBAAT010000111.1:0-8722 GCA_041658145.1 Bacteroidales bacterium
TAATTCCTTCTGGCCCCGTAAGCCCATAAATGCCGTCCTGGCTTTCGGAAATTTTATTTACAAATGTTAGCTGAGCTGTGACATTAGTGCAAAACCATGATAAGCTAAAGACTGTTAGAGTATAGAATGCAATTGATTTCTTCATAAAGTAGGTGTTTGTTCTATTAGTGATTAGTTTTTAATAAATTTCTTCATCATTGACCCTTCATTGAAAGTTGCTTTTATAATATAAACACCACTTGGAAAGCCTGAAACATCAATATCTGTCTTATTTTCTAATGTCACTAATTTTTTTATTATTTGTCCTTCAGTGTTTGAAATTTCAATTTCCGATTTATGAGGCAATTCAATAATCAGTTTTTTTGTCGCTGGATTTGGAAACAAGAAACATTGATCACCATTGGTAATTTCATCTACTTTTGCATTAACGACATGAATTATATTTGATGTATCTGAAGTGCATCCATTTAAAGTTACAATTGTGTAATAGTCCCCGTCAAGTGTGCAATAATAATTTTGGTTATTAGCGCCGAATATAAACGAATTATCCAAATACCATTGATTTCCGGCCACAGCGCTCGAAGTTAATGTACTCCAATTCTCTGTAACTACCGGAGTGACTGGAATGGGATTTACAATCACTGTTGCCTGCGCTGTGTCGCTGCAACCAATTCCATCTTTAAATCCAATAACTGTATATACCGTAGTATCTGGCGGAGCTACTGTAATTTCATCTAACGAATCTCCCGTATTCCATACATAAGTATTGGCGCCATAAACATATAAGGTCAAACTGTCGTCGGCACAAATCGTCCCGCCATTTGTAAAAATAGTAGGTTTTGGATTGACCGTAACTTTGGCTTGCGCAATATCAGTAATACCATTATTTGTTCCGGTTACCGTGTAGGTAGTGGTTGAGCCGGGACATACCGTTATGGTACTTCCTGTCAGGCCATTGTTCCAGCTAAAAGTAGTGGCGCTGTCACTACCTAAAGCCTGCGAAACTGATAATGTAGCACAGGCGCCAGCGCAAATAGTTTCATCGTTTGCATTAAATAATAATGAATGCTTGTAAACACCATCATCGCCTATACCTGCATAAATATCCACTCCATTTATTGCAATTGACAAAATGTTAGGACTCACCAATCCTGCATTTCCGTTATTCCAGCCTGTACCATTAATGGGGGATATAAAAATGCCGCCAGATGTGCCTGCAATAATATTTGAATCTTTGATTGCCAGCGACCATACCATAGTATTTGGTAATCCTGCATTCCGTGCTATCCAATTCGTTCCGTAATCATTTGTTGAAAAAACACCGGCATTCGTGCCTGCATAAATACATGTGTCTCTGATAGCCATAGCAAAAACTATTGTGCATGTCAAACCATTGTTCACAGCCTGCCAGCTTGCGCCATTGTTGGTTGACAGAAATGCGCCACCTCCATAAGTTCCGGCGAAAATTTTTGTGCCAATGACTGCAAACGACCTGATTTTGGTATTTGTCAAACCTGAGTTTGCCGCCGACCAGGTTAATCCATTATTCTGAGAAACATATATTCCGTCATTTTCAGTACCTGCGAATATTTTCGACCCGCATTTGGCTAATGCCATAACTTTCAGATAAGGCAGTCCCAGATTTGTTTCCGTCCAGCTTGCGCCATTATTTGATGAAATAAACACGCCACCGCCATAAGTGCCTGCGAAAATATCGTTGCCACTGATCAACAACGAACGAATCTGCGCATTGGTCAACCCGCTGTTTATTGCATTCCAAATAGTATCACCCAGAGTTAATTGGTATATACCCTGGTTATAGCTTCCGGCAAGAATAGTAGTGTCGTTTACCACCATGGTATATACCCTTGTTTTCTTCACGCCTATTATCTTCCAGTAGGCGCCATAGTCGGTCGATACAAAAAATCCCCCTCCATTTTGGGTGCCGGCATATACCTTTGCCCCATCAATTGCAAAAGATTTAACATCATCACATGTTAACCCATCACTTGCTGAAATCCAGCTTGCACCATAGTTGGTGGATTTATAAATGCCGTTATTTGTGCCTGCATAGATCGTAGAATCGGTTGCTGCCAGTGTTTGAATATAAGTGCTTCCCAATCCTGAATTGATAGCTGCCCAGGTAGCCCCGTTATTTGTTGATGAATATACACTATTATGCGATCCGGCATAGATATGAGAACCACTGTGCGCCATTGCTGTCATAGCCAGGAAAGATATGCCTGTATTGACAGCAGTCCAGGTGGCACCATTGTTTGATGATAAATACACTCCATCAAGGTAAGCTGCGGCGTAAATATTTGCTCCATCTATCGTAAGAGACCAGACATCAGAAGTGGTAATGCCGGTATTTGTTGCTGTCCAGCTTGCCCCGTTGTTTGTTGTTTTATATACACCATTACCTCCCAGTCCAACATAAACCGTCGTTCCGGAAACTGCCAAAGTCCGCGCTATTACATAACTTGGCAAGCCCATGTTGACTGAAGTCCATGTTGCTCCATAATTCGTCGACTTATAAATTCCCCAACCGTATGTTCCGGCAAAGAGCGTAGTGCCACAAAATGCTACTGATAGCACACCTCCGCTTGGGGGGCTAATCTCTGTCCAGGTCAAACCATTGTCTATTGAAAGATAAGCCCCGTTACCTGTGCCAGCAACTATTTTTGAGCCTGAAATTGCAATACTGTTTATATTTTCACCTCCCTTTGGTCCGTTGGTTGGTTTCCACTGTGCAACAGAGGATTTTAAAAATATTGTTATTAACAGTAAAAGAAAAATGTTTTTTTTCATAATATATACTAATAAGATTCTTAACTATCTATTGAGAAATTAGAAACTAATCATCAAATGTAACTATATGGTTTTTTTCTTTGCCTTGTTGATAACGATTAAGGCTTGCTAACGGCTGCGATTAATAGCACTGCCCTGTCCGCCGTTGCTTACGTTTATTAAATTCATTTTTTGTTCAATTTTCGCACACTCCAGCAGCTGGTAGCAAGCCGAAGTTATAGGCTGTAAATATTATTCCTTGATGATTTTTGTCGTCAATGTTCTTTTTTTGCCAGTCAAACGCAATAAATATAATCCATCTGGTATTTCGCCGATTTTAATCATTTGGTTATTATTTAAAGTACAGGATAATACAGTCTTTCCTGTAAAGTCGATAATTTCAACTAATGACCATTTGTCTGTTTTGGAATTTATATAAAGTTTGTCGTGCGTCGGGTTGGGGAAAATATTAAATAAATGACTGTCAGAAAAACTTTCTATGCCAGATGCATCTTCTACATGAATCTGAATATCCCGAACTACACTGCCAATTAAAACTCCAAACCTCCATTCCTCTATAAGTATTGCAATATTATAGTCGCCTACTAAAATCGGTGAATCCCATAATAAATCACCAGTCAAGGTGTCAAGTGCAAAAATATTAGTGGCTGATGGGAACGTATATCCTGTCATGCCAATTCCACCACACGCAATCAGTTTGTATGAAATACTATCTCCGTCAATGTCATATGCACTTGGATTATAAATAAAAATACTATCAATGTATGCTATGTCTAATGGAGGATTCAGAAATACAGGTGAATTATTTACTCCTAAAAATGGATTAATAGTAATTTGGGATTGGATATAAAACCCCGTATTACCCGAATTTGGGATATTTACTATGCCGTCCGTTCTAAACAAAGAATCTCCAATAGACACTATATAAGTATCTGGACCCGGATAAGTGTGCTGTTCGATATATGTATTTTTAACAGATTGAAAGGGCGTGATAATAATTTTCTCTATGCGAGGAATTGTATCATTAGTCCCATCTCCCCAATAAATTATTATATCAGGTCTGTCAGTTGAGTCTAACAAATCCGTGTAAAGCGTAACGGCAATTTCATATGTCAGTCCACTTAAATTTTTGTAAGTAATCTCCCCAGCTCTGTAAAGTCCTGCAAAGACTGTCACATTGGCGATTAAAGCAAAAAAAAGGAAAATATTTTTTTTCATATAATTTCTTTTGTCTGGTCGTCTGCTCAAAATATTTATTGCCTATAACAACTCAGTTGACACAACCCCAGTTATGTTTATTTACTAAAAACAACAAATAAACTCAATTGTGTTTATTTCTACCTTAGACTATTAAACTTTATTTTTTTCAAATTCTTTCATGCAGTCAACAAGAGCCTGAACGCTTTCAATTGGAAGTGCATTGTATGTGGAAGCTCTGAATCCGCCTACTGAGCGGTGGCCTTTTATTCCAACCATTCCGTTTGCTTTTGCAAAATTCATAAATTCTTCTTCGAGCTGTGCATAGCCTTCTCTCATTACGAAGCAGATATTCATGAGTGAACGGTCTTCTTTTGCAACTGTGCCAACAAATATTTTACTGTTGTCCATTGCGTCATAGAGCAGTTTTGCCTTTTTCTTGTCCATTTCTTCCATTACCCTCACACCGCCAAGAGCCTTCAGCCAGCGCAAAGTTTCCATTACAGTGTATATCGGAAGACATGGAGGAGTGTTAAACATTGAACCTTCAGCAATGTGTGTCCTGTAATCAAGCATTGTGGGTATATAACGGCTGACTTTCCCAAGTATATCTTCGCGGACAATTACAAAAGTAACACCTGCGGGCCCAAGGTTCTTCTGAGCGCCGCCATAGATCATTGCATATTTCTTAACATCAACAGGACGGCTGAAAATGTCAGATGACATATCGGCTATTAAAGGAACAGGACTGTCAATATCATATCTTATCTCTGATCCGTAAATAGTGTTATTGGTTGTGATATGGAAATAATCTGCATCGGCAGGAATTGTATATCCTTTTGGAATATAGGAAAAATTCTTGTCGGCAGAAGACGCTACAACTACAACTTCTCCGAACCCCTTAGCTTCTTTTATAGCTTTCTTCGCCCATACGCCTGTTTCCAGGTAAGCAGCTTTTTTATTCATCAGGTTAAAGGGAACCATGCAGAACTGCATACTTGCGCCACCGCCTAAAAACAGAACATGGTAACCTTCCGGTACGCCAAGTTGTTCTTTGAATAAAGCTACGGCTTCGTCAATAATAGCCTGGAAATCCTTACTTCTGTGAGAGATTTCAAGTATCGACATTCCGATCCCGTTAAGGTCGAGAACAGCTTTTGCTGTGTTTTCAATAGCAATTCTTGGAAGAATTGAAGGGCCTGCATTAAAATTGTGAACCTTTTTCATATCTGGTATTGATTTTTATGGTTAATAAATGATATTCTTATTTTGGTCAAAATTGCAAAATATTTTTCAAATAACTATCAAAAAATGTATTGTGTAAATACTCAGCCGATTTAAAATGTTAAAAAACAAATATATGCCACAGATTACACAGATTAAAATTAATATAGTGGCTGAGTAGTTACCTTTCGAAATGTTGAAAACATTATTTATGCTTATTCTGCTCTTTTATTATTTTATTCTTGCGTTCGCGGTCTTCCCTGGTTTCTTTATGATTCCTAGCATCTATATCTTTGGTGTAAATCCATTTTCCGTTTTTAAATATAAATGCGTCAAATAAATTAGTCTCGGGATAATAAAACTGATACTGTCCGGTAAGATTCGGATCAAGCGGGGAAAGTCTGTCGAATACTATCATTTTTCTTTTTTTCTTTCCATGCAGCATGTACTGCTTTTCATATTTGAGCGACATGGTGGTAGTTGCAGCATATTCAAATATAATTCTACGATAAGTTTTCTTATTGTATCTGAAAATTGGAGCGCCAAAAACAGGCTTGTCTTTTGAATTAAAAGTTATCACATCAATGATTTTCTTTTGCGTAACTTTATTATTGCCATCCCATCCGAGAAGCGTATAATATTTTTTGCCTCCGGTTTTATTGAAAATGATCTTATAATAATGTACTCCATACCAGTTACGATTATCCAGTGTTTGTGTTTCCGGATTTTTGATCGTTTCGGAATTATCCTTTAACGGATAAATAATATATTTTTTTCTTTTATTATTCCATGCCTGGATGAACCCGAAGTATTCATACGTACAATCGGTTTTTTTTAAGTTCCAGTTAAAGATACGGAATTTATTGTCGGGCGAGGTGAGCCGCGCAATAGTGATCAACGAATCAAACGGGTAATTAAAGGATTTATCGGTAATCAGGGCACTTTCAAGAAACGTAAGAAATTTGTCGTTAGCGTTGTATTTAATAAAATCATTTTCGCCGTTAAGAATAATCTTGCCGAGAACTTTTAATGAATCTTCTATTTTTACGAAGTTCTCTTGTTCTTGAGAATAAATAAAAGTTGTACGGAAAATAATAAAAAATAATATGCTTAGTTTTTTCATATTCTTTGGTCAGAGGTTATTTTAATAATTGATGTTACGCAAATTATTTGTTTGTTTGTTTGTGTCACTCAGAGCCAGCCATTGTGCCAGCCTTGCCGGCTAGGCAGGTGGACTTGTGAAGAAGCGGCTGTGTCGAAGAGTGACTATGTATTGGTCGGGCTTCGACACGTCCCGAAAAGGGGGACGGCTCTGCCTGACCTCTAAATTTAGTTCGCCATGGCGAATCATTTATTATATTTGCGTAACATCAGTTAATGATGGCAAAATTAAAATAATATTGCATTATCTGTTAAATAGGTTTTGTTAAATTCGCTTTAAATATACAATTATGCTCCATCCTGAAAAAAGGATATTACTATTTGCCGAACTGGGAAACAGACTCTTAAATTATCTAAAATGTGGCTTTCCTGTTGAATTTGAAGATGCAATAAGCCAAAGTTGCCAATGCAATCGCTGGTTCACGAACGAAAATATTGCTTTTTCGTTAAATGCGATTGTGCAAAATCTATCAAATAAAAAGCTTGAACGTTGGATCAATCCTTATAAAGGAAATTTGTCACGGAATTACCCTAAGAAAGTGGCAGTTATTATGGCAGGGAATATTCCACTGGTAGGTTTTCATGATTTTATGTGCGTACTCATTTCGGGAAATATTTTTATCGGGAAACTTTCATCTCAGGATAAATATCTTCTGCCTGCAATTGCAAAAGAAGTGATAAGTATAGAACCTTCTTTAAAAGAATTCATCTTATTTACAGAAGAGCGTTTACCGGCTTTTGATGCTGTAATTGCAACAGGTTCAAATAATTCTTCACGTTATTTTGAATATTATTTTAGGAAATACCCACATATCATCAGGAAAAACAGGAACAGTATTGCTATCTTAAATGGCAAAGAAAGCAAAGAAGAGCTGGACCTCCTTGCTGATGACATCTTCCTTTATTTCGGGCTTGGCTGCAGGAATGTAACCAAAATATTTGTTCCCGAAGGTTATGACTTTACTATGCTGAAGAAAGCATTAAGGAAATACAAAGACTGCCTATCCATGCACAGCAAGTATATGAACAATTATGATTATAATAAATCTATTTTCCTGATCAATCAGATACCTCATACTGACGTGGAATTCTGTCTTTTAAAAGAAGATGATTCCATTGCTTCACCAATCTCTGTCCTGAATTATGAGTATTACAGGAATATTTCCGATGTTATTAATTACATTTCTGTTAACAGAGATAAGATACAATGCCTTGTTGCCGGAGAAACTTATACAAATTATACCGTTCCTTTTGGCAAAAGCCGGCAGCCTGAATTATGCGATTATGCAGATGGTGTGAATACGATGGAATTTCTTTTATCATTAAAAGGCATCTCTAAAAACTGAAAATCAGCTTTACCCCTAACCCTAAAGGGAGGCTGATTTTCAGATGTTTCACCCTTTAGGGACGGGGTAAAAAACATCTGAAAATTAGTTTTTAGAGGTTCCCTAAACAATTAAACGATTTTGTTAACAGTTAAGGCAATGATGATGTTTTTAAAGTCATTGGTCAATTGTTATTAGTAGATCCATGCAGCGGTTGCGATTTCAGAGAAATTGAAAAAATATTTTGTCAGTTTAAATTAAACTATTACCTTTGCACTTCTAATTAAAAGTGGAAAAGAAATGAAAAAAGAAATTCACCCAAAAGAATACAGACCGGTTGTGTTCAAAGATATATCAAATGATTATTCATTTATTACGCGTTCTACAGCACAAACAAAGGACAAAATAGTATGGGAAGATGGCAAGGAATATCCTCTTGTAAAGATTGAAATATCTGATACATCTCATCCTTTTTACACCGGTAAAATGAAACTTATTGACACTGCAGGCCGCGTTGATAAATTCAGGAACCGTTACAAAAAACATCTTGAAAAAGATAATACGGAAACCAAAGATACAGAGACCAAAGATACAGAGACCAAAGATACGGAAACCAAAGATACAGAGACCAAAGATACAGAGACCAAAGATACGGAAACCAAAGAATAGCAAATAGAGTGTAAATATTTCAAATCCCCCGAACTTTCGGGGGATTTTTTTCGTATAAAAATAATTGACTCATGTTACGCATACATAATAAATACATACAAAATCAATGGTCAGACAGAGCCGATTTTCCTGAAACGACAGTGGAAGGAGAATCGTGTCGAAGTCGACCATTAAGAGCCACTCTTCGACACGGACGCCATCCCGCAAATCTTTACTGTGTCCGGCTCTGAGTGACTCTTATAACTGATGTTACGCAAAATTAACAAATGACGGTTAATAAAAAAACATTTCCCTATATATACGTTCTTTGACAGCATTATAGCTTTGCTATATGC
>JBBAAT010000112.1:0-8705 GCA_041658145.1 Bacteroidales bacterium
TTCTGATTACATAAACCTTACAAAAGATTTCTATATAAACTTCTGATACCAATCTTTTTTCTAAAAGATACAATCGAATTAAGAAAAATAGATTGGTACATGCCGGTTTACTTTGTGTTTATTCTTTACAAAAAGAATATTACAGAAAGTTAATCGGTATGAACTTTCCTTTTTGTAAAAAAAAAATCTGTCTGTATTTTTTTTATATTTCCTCTGTAAATTGTTTTGTTTTTTAATGGTCAGAGAGCCTGTCCCGAACTTGATTCGGGAGAACCGTACATGAATTTTCATCAGGTATTTGTGTATTTTTGAAAATTCATGTAGGTTTGTAATGTAATACGTGTTCGTATTTTAAAATGATAAAACAATGAAAACTAATTTTATAAAATTTTTTGTTTCCCTTTCACTGATTTTTTTGTTGAAAGCGCTTACAAATGAGGCTTTTTCTCAAAAAGTATTTTCATGTAACAGCAAGTATGATGCAGATATTAAAGTTTATGTCTGCGATAGCAAGTACGATGCGGATCTCTGGGTATATAAAGTGGGCAGCCAATATGATGTAAACGACGATGGTCTCTGGTTTTTCTGCGAAAGTAAATACGATGCCAAAAAAGTTATTTACTTTGTGGATAGCAAGTACGACGCCGATTTGCTTATTTATTTTGTTGACAGTAAGTACGACGCAAAATGGAACAATATTAGCAAAAAGTATTTGATCTATTAATTATTATTGTCATTTCTATTTGACACGTTTCAATTAATACGATAATGAAAAGAAATTTCATTAATTTTTTGATTTTTTTATTATTTGGTATCATTGAGGCCATCTCCTTCAGCTTCAGCAGCAGTTGCAAAATTGATGTGTCCCATACAGACACCTTATACATCGCTTTTTCCAAAGCCAGCGGCTCCGATAATTATCTGCAATATACAAAATGGATCAAACATTTCGACAGCGCTATCGTGTGTGTTGACATGATAAACAAAACTCCCGAAGAAGCGGCAAAACTTTTGGCAAAGTGCTCGGGATTGGTACTTACCGGCGGACCTGATGTTGATCCTGCCCGCTATGGAAAAGCCGGCGATTCTTCCCGATGCGACCTCGACCGGAAACGCGATACATTGGAATTTGCGCTTATTAAAAAAGCGCTGGAACTGAAAATGCCCATGCTTGCCATCTGCCGCGGCGAACAGATACTCAATGTGGCAATGGGAGGTTCGCTGATTATTGATATTCCTGCTGATCATGACACACTCATTCATCACCAGACCAAAGAAAAAACACAGATAAAACATTATGTCAATCTTATCCCAGGTACTCTTCTTTCACGCTTATGCGGAATAGCAGGCGATACAGCCAACAGCAATCATCACCAGGCTGTAGATAAACTTGCTGATTGCTTTAAAGTTTCTGCTTATGCAAAAGACAGCATCGCCGAAGCTTATGAATGGAAATTCCCGCAGGGTAAGCCCTTCCTGATAGCTGTGCAATGGCATCCTGAAAAACCAGACCAATCAGGCCCTTTGGCAACACCCATTGGAATATACTTTCTTTATGAAGCAATGAAATATCATGTAAGTCAAAATAAAAAATAAAATTATACTTCGCCCCGCTGAATGAGTGTGGGAGATGAACTGTATTTAAAGAATCTCTAAAAATTCAATTAGAACGTCATTGCGAGTTTGCCTTCCGGCAGGCAGGGAAGGTACATGGTCGTCATTGCGAGGGCTTTTCGCCCGAAGCAATCTCATTATCGCACCGTGAATGAGATTGCTTCACTCCACTGCGTTACGTTCGCAATGACGATGAGGTTTTTAGAGGTGCCCTTTAAAGAAAAATTTTTCTATTGCAAAATTTGCCATTAACTTTGCATTCCTTAATGAAACAGGATAAGAGATGTTTGAAAGTATTAGTGAAAAGTTTGAAAGGGCGTTTAAATTATTAAAGGGACAAGGCAGGATTACTGAGGTCAATGTGGCCGAAACGCTGAAGGATGTTCGCAAAGCATTGCTGGATGCTGATGTTAACTACAAGATTGCAAAAACCTTTACCGAGCAGGTAAAAGAAAAAGCACTGGGGCAGAATGTTCTCACCTCCGTTTCGCCAAGCCAATTAATGGTGAAGATCGTTCACGATGAATTGACGCAGTTGATGGGCGGTGAAATGACCGAGATCAACCTGAAAGGAACTCCCGCCATTTTTTTGATTGCCGGACTTCAAGGTTCTGGTAAGACCACATTCTCAGCAAAACTGGCGAATTTTGTTAAATCTAAAAGAGGGAGAAACCCCTTATTAGTGGCTTGCGACATTTATCGCCCCGCTGCTATCGACCAGTTGAAAGTACTTGGTGAACAAGTGGGTGTACAGGTATATACCGACGAAGGCAATAAAGACCCTGTTTCCATTGCTAAAAAATCTATTGCGTATGCCCGTGATATGGGCTACAGCCCTGTAATTATTGATACTGCAGGCCGCCTGGCTATTGATGAAGAAATGATGAATGAGATCGCCAACATTAAAAAATCGGTCAACCCGCAGGAAACATTGTTTGTTGTAGATTCAATGACAGGGCAGGATGCTGTGAACACTGCAAAAGCATTCAATGACAGGTTGGATTTCGAAGGGGTGGTGCTTACCAAACTTGACGGTGATACAAGGGGAGGGGCTGCTTTAACAATAAAATCTATTGTCAATAAACCAATAAAATTTGTCGGGATCGGCGAAAAACTTGATGCAATTGATGTTTTTTACCCGGAACGTATGGCTGATCGTATCCTTGGAATGGGTGACATTGTTACATTGGTGGAAAGGGCACAGGAACAATTTAACGAAGAAGATGCACAGAAACTTCAACGTAAGATCGCTAAGAACCAATTCAACTTTAATGATTTTCTTTCGCAGTTGCAACAGATTAAAAAAATGGGTAATATGAAAGACCTTGTCGGCATGATCCCTGGCATGGGTAAAGCATTGAAGGACGTGGATATCAATGATAATGCTTTTAAAGGTATAGAAGCGATTATTCATTCCATGACATCTAAAGAACGCGAAACCCCCGAAATTCTTAATGGCAGCAGGAGAAAGCGAATTGCGAACGGAAGTGGTACTGATATTACTAAAGTTAACAGGCTGATAAAGCAATTCGAAAATACACGAAAGATGACGAAAATGATGGGCGGAGGTAATAAAAACAAAATGATGCAGATGATGAAGAACCAGGGGAGAATGTAGTTGATTGTAATAAGGGTATCTCTAAAAACTCAATTAGAACGTCATTGCGAGGGAGAGACGACCGAAGCAATCTCAATATTCCCGCCTAACTGACGTAGTCGGGCAGGGAAGCACACTGCATAAGATTGCTTCCCATTTCGTTCCTCATGGTTCGCAATGACGATGAGATTTATAGAGGTGTCAACAATTAAGCAATTTAAACTATGGAATTAATTGATGGAAAAAAGATTGCAGAAGATATCAGGACAGAGATTGCTGCTGTTGTGAGAAAAATGATTGCAGATGAGCAGAGAGTACCTCACCTTGCAGCGGTATTAGTTGGAGATGATCCTGCCAGCCAGACATATATTGCTAACAAAGAAAAAGCGTGTAAAGAAGTTGGCTTTATTTCTTCGGTATACAGATACCCGGAAACCATTTCGGAAAAGGACTTGCTGGATGTAGTTGAATTTCTTAATAATGATGAAGAGATTGACGGATTTATTGTGCAGCTTCCGTTGCCAAAGCATATATTGCCCGAAAAAGTGATACGCGCAATAAAACCCGAAAAAGATGTTGACGGTTTTCACCCTGTGAATATAGGAAATATGGTGTTGAACCTGCCCGGATATATACCTGCAACACCTTATGGAATCATGCAATTGATAAAGCGTTCTAATATTGAAACGGAAGGAAAACACTGTGTGGTTGTCGGAAGAAGCAATATTGTCGGCACCCCTGTAAGTATTTTACTTTCGAGAAATAATAAAGAAGCCAATTGCACAGTAACACTCTGCCATAGCAAAACAAAAAACCTGAAAGAAATCTGTGCAGGCGCAGACATACTGATTGTGGCCATTGGTAAACAAGGGTTTATAACAGCTGATATGGTGAAGGAAGGCGCAGTGGTGATTGATGTGGGTACGCATCGTGTTGAAGCTCCTGAAACAAAATCGGGTTTCAGGCTGAAGGGGGATGTTAAATTTGATGAAGTTTCAAAAAAATGCTCATACATTACGCCTGTTCCCGGTGGAGTTGGGCCTATGACCATAGTAGCATTGCTGATGAATACATTAAAAGCCGCACGAAAAGAAGTTTATACAACTTAACATTTCTTTCTCTTTGAAAAACCAATCATTATTATTACAAGAAGGTCGTTTGTTGCCTGTTATGGAGGAATTTTATTCCATACAGGGCGAAGGCTATAACACAGGAAAAGCCGCCTATTTTTTAAGGATTGGCGGATGCGACGTAGGCTGTCATTGGTGCGATGTGAAAGAATCGTGGAATGCCGATACATATCCTCTGACAGAAACAGATTGTATTATAAAAAATATTATTCATTGTCCGGCAAAAGCAGTGGTTGTTACAGGCGGCGAACCTCTTAATTATAATCTTGATTATCTCTGTTCCTGTTTGAAGCAAAACGATATTACAACTTATCTGGAAACTTCAGGCTCGCAGAAGTTAAGCGGGATGTGGGATTGGATTTGCCTTTCACCTAAAAAAAACAACCCTCCTTTACCGGTAATATATACCAAAGCAAATGAATTAAAAATTATAATACACGATGTATCCGATTTTGATTGGGCTGAAAAGAATGCAGCATTAATAGGTGAAAATATTATTTTGCTGCTTCAGCCTGAATGGAGCAGGCGAAATAAAATGATACCACTTATTGTTGATTATATATTAAAAAATCCGAAATGGAGTATTTCGTTACAGTCGCACAAATACATGAATATTCCTTAATTAGTGTTTGTATATTAAGTCAATGCAAAACGTCATTGTGAGATGAGAATAAGCGGAGCTTATTTTTCTGAACAATGACAAATTAGAGCAGTTCTTTTACATGATGCATAAAAAAAATAATAGCACGTTGGTAAAATGAATTCCTGCAAAGCAGGAAAAGCGGGCAGGCCCGAAAATCCGGCGAGCGTGTGTGAGCAAGTGTGATAGCAGCTTCGGATTTTCTTGATTCTTTGGGTACTTTCTCATTAAGGAGAAAGTACCGAAAAATATTTTTAATGATTCAAGTTTTTTAAAAAACTATAATTTTTAAAAACCATATAAGTTGGGCATAAAATAAAGGACCCACTTGATGATTTGTATTAAAAAAATGTATATTTACAGAAATAATAATATTTGCCAAAAGCTTGGGTTATACAACCAAATTTCTAAGTCAAACCTTAACAAGAGGTAGGGTTATAAAAGAGTTGGCTGCAATGTGCTATGACGAAAAAACGGCATAAACGAAATGCTATTTTACAATACAGACATAAATGCTGGAAATAAATACTTCAACTGACTTACAAAATTTAATTTTAAATCAAGTAGAGGAAAACTTACATCTTGACTACAAAGCAGCAGACGCTATCGGCAAGACAGATGGAAAGAAAAAAGAAATATCAAAAGATGTTTCTGCTTTTGCAAACTCTGATGGTGGAGTGATTGTTTATGGGATTAAGGAGTTCTATGACCCAACGAAAAAGCATCTACCCGAGGCAATAGACCCATTAGACAGAACAATTATAAGTAAAGAATGGCTTGAACAGGTAATTAACAGTAATATTTTTCCAAGAATTGACTTTTTAAAAATCACACCGATACCAATCAATCCCTCAACAAATGAGGTTGTTTATGTAGTTACAATAAACAAAAGTTCTACAGCTCATCAGGCAGCAGATTATCGATATTACAAGCGATACAATTTTGAGAGCGTTGCAATGTATGACTTTGAAGTAAGGGACATAATGAACCGAAACAAATTGCCAAAAATTGAATTATCATTTGAAATTGAGCAATATACCTTTGAAGTCAAGCCAATGTTTCCAACGGTAACATTTCCACTTCATCAGACAAGGTAACCAGAGAAAGAATTTGCAACAGTTAATACATTGTATGTATTCGGACATAATATAGGCGGAGTTTATGCCAATTACGTAAACTGCGATTTAGAAATTCCTGCATCTTTACTTCATAGTAAAGAATATGACCACCTTGACAAATATTTAAAAGACGGGATTGAATATAAAAGGATTTTCTGCGACAACACAATTAGAGAAGTGAAAGAAGTAACCACTCTTTTAAACAACACTTACTATAAATATTGGCCATCCCGATATGACCCAATTCTTCCTGGAACAAATTCTCGACTTAAAAAGATAATTCTGAAAAGAAACATAAAAATAAATTCAGGTATCATTTATTGGAGTATAAACGCTGATAACGCTGAAAAAACAACCGGACAAATAAATGTCGCTGAAATTGAAAAGTATCAAAAACAAGAAACTGAGAAAACGGACAACAATGACAAAGACGAATGAGTAGACGATGAAGCACAGCCGCCAACTCGTTAGAGGGACTGTTAGACAAATAAAAAATAAAACATTATGATTGCTTTTTTGCTTAAATTTGAACCATAATTGTAATTGTACTTCACAATGGAAATATTTGGAACTAAAAACCATAAAATTATACACGGTGACGCATTGGAAGCTCTGCGAACACAGATTGCAGACAACTCTGTAGATTTAATTTTTGCCGACCCTCCTTACAACATAGGAAAAAACTTTAATGGTCATTTGGATAAATGGGCCGAAGACGAAGACTATTTGAACTGGTGCTACGAGTGGCTTGACTTATGTATTCGAAAACTCAAACCAAACGGCAGTTTTTATGTAATGACTTCGACACAGTTTATGCCCTACTTCGACATCTATTTGCGTAATAAACTTAACATTTTATCACGACTTGTCTGGTCTTACGACAGTTCAGGCGTTCAAGCAAAAAAATATTACGGTTCAATGTATGAGCCAATTCTTTTTTGTACCAAAGACAAGAATAATTACACTTTCAATGCAGACGATATTTTAGTTGAAGCAAAAACAGGAGCAAAAAGAAAACTGATTGATTACCGTAAAGCAGTTCCGACAGTTTATAATTCCGAAAAAGTTCCTGGTAATGTATGGGATTTTGCAAGAGTTCGCTATCGTATGGACGAATACGAAAATCATCCAACTCAAAAACCAATTGCATTGTTGGAAAGAATTATCAAAGCAAGTTCTAACAAAGGAGATTTGGTTTTAGACCCATTTTCCGGAACATTTACAACTTGTTTTGTTGCAAAAGAATTGGGCAGAAACTCTATCGGCATTGACTTACAAGAGGATTACATTAAAATAGGATTACGCCGACTACAACTTTCAAACGAACACAAAGGAGAAAAACTGCAAAAAGAAATTCGTTCTTTTGAAACTGAAAAACTGGCTATTACACTAAATTATAAATTATTTGAAGAACCAAATGGAAAACATATTCACAGTAAACATTAAATCAGTTTTAGAAAAACATTTTGCTAAAGTCGCAAATGAAATTTACGAAAAAAGCCCGTTAATTCAATACATCAACGAAAAGACACGTTCTGCAAATCGTGGTTCAAAATCACGTTCAAGTTTTGCGAATTTGTATGCAATTTATGTAATCGTTGAAGACTATATTGCAAATGGATTTGACAAGAAAGGCGATTATTCAAAATACGAAGGTGCTTTATTCAACAAACTCTTTGCAAGGCAAAGGGAATTACCATTTGGCAGTAAATTGCAAAATCACGCTTTAAACAACCGAATGAATTCGGAATTTCAAAAATATTTTCCAAGTGTTGAATTTATTCCAATCCTTCGCAACCTTGCTACCAACCGCTATTGGTTCAATGAGAATCTTTTAAAAATAAAAATTGGCAAAACTAACTTCAATATTGCAAACGCTATAATTGAAATTATTGGCGAGTATTCAAAGACTAAGCAAGATGCTTTTCAACGCTTCATCAAATCGTGTGAAAAACTTCAAAAAATCGGCAAGAAAAGTCCGAAGAAAGTTGAGGAGTTTATAAGTGGTTTGCTTGCTCCGAATGTTGATGCGAGACTTTTTGAAATTGTAAGTTATTCCATTCTCAAATATTACTATCACGACCAAATTATTTATTGGGGCTACGACATTAAGAAACTCAACAAGGAAAATTTAAAATTATACAAAACTGGTAGAACCAATGCAAACGATGGAGGCATTGACTTTGTGATGAAACCGCTTGGCAGATTCTTTCAAGTTACAGAAACATTGGATTTCAAAAAATACTTTTTAGACATAGACAAAATTCAAAAATTTCCTGTAACATTCGTTATTAAGTCTGACGTAGACACGAAAGACCTTTTGAATAAAATCAAGGAAAACGCAAGTAAAACATATTCAATCAAAGCTATCGTTGAAAAGTATATGGACTGCATTGAAGAAGTAATAAATATCCCAATACTGAACAAACGATTTAAAGAAACGGTTAAACTTGGTTACTTAAATAACATCCTTGAAGAAATAGTTACTCAAAGCAAAGTAGAGTTTAACTATGCTGACGAAGAGGACGAAAATGCAGAAGAATAAAAGGTTCAGCACATTGACGACAGAAAAAAAACGTCATATAACAGCAGCAGATAGTTAAGTA
>JBBAAT010000113.1:0-8684 GCA_041658145.1 Bacteroidales bacterium
TTTGAAAACAATCGTCAAGTAAGCGGACTTTCAACTGAACAAGAGATTTTAGCTAATTTGAAAATAAATTGTGTGCCGACAGAAATAATGCAAATGACCATTGACGACTATTTGGACTTTTTGACTTTAAGACGTAGGCTAATGGCGAACAAAATCAAAGAATATTATTTCTCACTCTGATGGAAAAGAAGAAACACTCCCTATTTGCAAGCACATTGCTTTTTTCATAAGCGGTAAATGTTAGATTGCAAAAGGGCTCGCAAAGCCAAATCAAGAAAAGAAAAAAAATAGAAAAATGTCCAACCGCACGGAAGAAAAGAAAGAAAATGAAAGACGACCATTTTGCTGACGTCAGCAAAATGGTTGATTTGGGTTATAACTAATGACAAAGAATGACAGTGACACAAATGATAAATAAATATGTTAGCAACGCAGTTGGCAGGCTACTCCAAACTCCTAACTCCCAGCTCCGAACTAATGACTATTGACTAATCACTAATGACAAATTAAAAAAAATGGCAGAAATAAAACCGGCCGAAGTATCGGCAATTTTGAGGCAACAGTTATCGGGATTCAATTTTGAATCGGAGCTTGAAGAAACAGGTACTGTATTGCAGGTAGGTGATGGCATTGCACGTATTTACGGACTTACCAACGCTCAGTCGGGCGAATTGGTTGAATTTGTAAAAGATGGCATGAAAGGCATTGTGCTGAACCTTGAAGAAGATAATGTTGGAGTAGTGCTCCTTGGCGAAGCTACTCACATAAAAGAAGGCGATATTGTAAAAAGAACAGGGCTCATTGCTTCGATAAATGTTGGCGAAGGAATGATCGGCAGAGTAATCAATACTGTTGGCGACCCCATTGACGGCAAAGGTCCCATTAAAGGGAAAACATTTGAAATGCCTTTGGAAAGAAAGGCTCCGGGTGTAATTTTTCGTCAACCCGTTAATGAACCATTACAGACAGGTATTAAAGCTATTGATGCTATGATACCAATAGGACGAGGACAGCGCGAACTTATCATCGGCGACCGCCAGACAGGAAAATCGGCAATCGCTATTGATACCATCATCAACCAGAAAGAATTCTACGAGAAAGGAAAACCGGTATATTGTATTTATGTTGCTATAGGTCAGAAAGGATCTACGATTGCCAATGTTGTTAAGACACTTGAAAATCATGGCGCAATGAATTACACTATAGTAGTTGCAGCAACAGCCTCTATGCCTGCCGCCATGCAGTTTTATGCTCCGTTTACAGGCGCATGCATTGGGGAATATTTCAGGGATACAGGAAGACCAGCGCTCGTTATTTATGACGACCTTTCCAAACAAGCTGTTTCTTATCGTGAAGTATCGTTGCTTCTGCGCCGCCCTCCCGGCCGCGAGGCATATCCCGGCGATGTGTTTTATCTTCATTCAAGATTACTTGAAAGAGCTGCGCGAATAATTTCTTCAGATGAGATTGCCAGACAAATGAATGATCTTCCGGCTTCCATTAAGCATTTAGTAAAAGGCGGTGGTTCTTTAACAGCATTACCAATTATCGAAACACAAGCCGGCGACGTGGCTGCATATATCCCAACTAATGTGATCTCTATTACAGATGGACAGATATTTCTCGAAACCCCGCTGTTCAATTCGGGTATTCGTCCGGCTATCAACGTTGGTATCTCTGTATCGCGCGTAGGTGGTAATGCGCAAATAAAATCCATGAAAAAAGTGGCAGGAACATTAAAGCTCGACCAGGCGTTGTTCCGCGAATTAGAAGCCTTTGCAAAGTTCGGTTCCGACCTTGATGCTGCAACACTTTCGGTGCTTGATAAAGGCAGAAGAAATGTGGAAATATTGAAACAGCCGCAGTATTCGCCTGTTCCCGTTGAAAAACAGATAGCTATTATTTACTGTGGTACCAAAGGATTGCTGCAGGGAGTTCCAATAAATAAGGTTCGTGATTTTGAAGAAGAATTCCTTCATTATCTTGAATTACATCATCAGGATACGCTTTCTACACTCAAAGCCGGAGCGCTTACAGATGAAGTAACTACTATACTTGATAAAACGGCGAAAGAACTTTCGGTGAAATATAAAGTCAAATAGTTTTAAATTATACTTTTGTGTCATTAATCAACGGGCATAAACTAGTTATTAGAGGTGCCCTTAAAATAGATTATACTCTAAAAATAAGTAAAATAGTTATATCTAATGCTAAAAAAAACTTATGAAAAAAATTAAATTATTGACAGTTTTTTTTCTGTTGAGTTTCTCAACATTCTCGCAGATTAATCCTTTTTTAGGAATTTATGATGTTGATAGTTGTAAATTTGAAAGCCAATGCAGTTTATTACAAATTGACACCTCACTTCAAAACATTTGGCAAATTGGTAAACCTGCAAAACCATTTTTTGACACTGCTTATTCTTCACTAAACGCATTGATTACGGACACTATAAACCCTTACCCGATCTCAAATCATTCATATTTTGATTTAATTATACCTACCAATTATTACTACCTTGCAAATTTAATCGTTGGATTCAAACATAAATTTCAAACCGACACATTAACAGACGGTGGGTATATTGAAGTATCTTATGACATAGGAATAACTTGGAATAATGTATTACACGATGACATTGTACATAATGTAATGGAATTTCATACAGAAAATTTATATTCAGAACAAGATACTCTGCGAGGAGGGATTAATGGCTTCTCTGGAACTTCTAATGGTTGGATCTATACTCGGATTCAATGGGTATGGATACTGCCAATAAAAACAGTTCCTCTTGACACTTTAATAATGAGGTTTCATTTTATTAGCGACTCTATTCAAACAAATAAAGATGGATGGATGATAGACAATATACTCATTTCCTTTGTTGACCTACCATCCTCTATTAAAGAAATTGAAAATAATCACTCTCGAATTTATATCATGCCAAATCCAGTTGACAATTTTGCAACAATTAAATTTGACAACTTCAAAAATGAAATTTTTAAATTAACGATATACAACCCGTTTGGACAGATAATAAAGCAGATAGAAAATATTAAAACCAACCAAATTGAAATATATAAGAACGATTTGACAAGCGGATTATATTTTATTCAATTAAGAAATAGTTACAGCATTTTAGGAACAAGCAAATTAATCATAAAATAAGCACATGTTATAACTTCTGGCTGCTACACCTAGGCAACCGCATATCAAAATTAACAAAAGGGTGTTAGAAAATGGATAAAGAAAATGTATAGACCATTTCCATGTTTAACTAGCTGTCAACACAAAAATGTCAGGACTTAAAGAAGTAAGAATAAGGATCGCTTCTGTTAAATCAACACGACAGATCACCAGCGCGATGAAAATGGTGTCGGCGTCCAAGTTGAAACGTGCGCAGAATGCCATTCTTAAAATGCGTCCATACTCAGGAAAGCTGAAAGAGATATTAGAAAATCTCAGCTCAAACCAGTCCAATGTCGAAAGTGTTTATTTGAAAGAAAAAAAGATTCATAACGTTTTAATTATTGCAGTAACATCGAACAGGGGTCTGTGCGGCGCATTTAACACAAATGTTGTTAAAACTGCAGTGAACCAGCTTCACTCAAAATACAACGATCTATATAGAAACACCCGCCTGACCGCCTGCCTGCCGGTAGGCAGGGATGGGCAGGGGAATGTTGATATAATCTGTATCGGGAAAAAAGGCGCCGATTTCTTAGTGAAAAGAAAATACAATGTAATTGAAACCCATACACAAATTTTTGATTCTCTGACCTTCGAAAAGGTGTCACCAATTGCAGAATCTGTGATGAAGGTTTTTGCACAAGGTAAGTACGACAGAGTGGAAGTTGTGTATAACCAATTTAAAAATGCCGGTGTACAAATACTTACAACCGAACAATTTCTTCCGGTAGTGCAAAGCAAACCCGCCAAAGACAAAACAAAACTTCTTTCTTATTATATATTTGAACCGGGTAAAGCACAGATCATAGCCGAACTGATACCAAAATCATTGAAAATACAATTCTATAAAATACTTCTCGATTCTTTCGCTTCTGAACATGGCGCACGTATGACAGCCATGCACAAGGCGACTGATAATGCCGACAACCTTCTCAAAGAATTGAAACTTAGTTACAATAAAGCCAGACAGGCATCCATTACCAAGGAGATCCTTGAAATTGTGGGCGGTGCGGAAGCGCTAAAAGGTTAAAGAATATTCAACAGTTGTTCTTTTATTTTTTCCAGTTCGTCTTTCATCTGCACCACTATCTTCTGAATGTCGGCATCATTTGCCTTAGAGCCAAGTGTATTTATTTCCCTTCCTATTTCCTGCGAAATAAAACCAAGCTTCCTGCCATTCGCTTCGGGCTGTTTAATCGTTTCAAGGAAATAACCACAATGCTTCTTTAGTCTTACTTTTTCTTCTGTGATGTCTATCTTTTCCATGTAATAAATAAGTTCTTCTTCAAAACGGTTTTTATCTGTTTTTCCTTTGCCGATCAACTCGTCTATGTCTTTCTGAATGCGTTTTTTGATGATTTCGATACGCATTTTTTCATAAGGTGTTACTTCTTTAAGAAGCTGAAGTACCAGCTTTATCCTTTCTGTAATATCTTTTTCAAGTATTTCGCCTTCATGAAGACGGAATTTGTTTACCTGCTTCAATGCATCATCAAGAACATTTAAAAACTGCTGCCAATTATCTTCCGACAATTCTTCGCTTCCTGTGGTAAACACATCAGGCATTCGGAGAGCTAAGGCGAAATGATCCGTTGGAAAATCGTTTTTTGCCTCAGCGGAAATTGATTTTAACTCTTCGAAATATTTAATCAGAAGGTTTTTATTTATCGTGTAATTGGAAGTATCTTCTTCGTTTTCAAAATATACTGAAACATCTATCCTTCCTCTTTCCATGTTTTTTGCCAGAATAGAACGGATCTCCGATTCTTTTTCTTTATATAACCGGCATATCTTTGTATTTATGTCGAGCTGTTTGCTGTTGAGAGTGCGGATTTCCACGCACAACTTTTTTCCTTCCCGTCCTCCGGTAGCTTTTCCGAACCCTGTCATTGATTTTATCATGATGCTTTGATTTTATGTAATTACTCAGGCAATGGAATAGAACGCTGATGACGCAGATTGCTTAAGATTAAATATGATTTTTATTTTGTTCATCATAAAATTTATTATTAAATAAGATTTTATTTTATCTGTGTTCATCATAATCATCAGCGTCATCAGCGTTCTTATTTATTTGTTCATCGGCTGTGTAAGTATAATTTATTCTGCAATTTCCCAATCCATGTCCATATCCCAGTTGGTGCGAATCTGTATGGAAGAAGGATAATAGTATATTTTTTCCGGCAGTATCTTTTTAAAATAGTCTCCGGTATCCCATTTTTTATTGCCATTTACATCACAAATGAGTTTGATCTTGTAATTATCGGGTAAAACATAATCGAACTTCACAATTTCATTTGTTGCGCTATATTTTTCCTGAACCATGACATCGTTTTCCGTTACAAGTTGAACAATAAGTTTGCAATTAAGTGTATCGGATTTTAGTTTCATTTTGATATTTCCGTAATCCTTCAGGGCGGAGGTTTGGAAATCGATTTTCGTGGTATCATTCGATAAGCCAAAGATATCTTTGAATGTACCGGGTGGTATAAAAAGGGAATAAGCCGTTCCTTCCTTCCATTTATAATCCATGCGTACAATTCTTTTTATGCTGTCTGTAAAAAGGAAAGTTGTTTTAACTGTATCCTTATTTTCTTTAAGAATGATTTTGTTAAATTCAGCCAAAGCCAAGGGGGTTGAAGATTCAATGAATAGCGATTTATAAAAGTCAAATTTAGAACGACCGGAAGCGTTTATCTGCAATTGGATGTTTTTATTAACGGCATCTCCCTTTCCCCTGTTTTTAGCAGCATCCTTTTTTATCAACTGTATTTCGGCAGTATCAAGAATTACGTTATTGTCTGAGATTTGAAGTGTAAGAGAATCCATATCCGGATTTTTCATCCACAAGCTTACTGTATCTTTTGTAGTGTTGATCTCCTGAAGGTTCCAAGGATCTGTGATATTTTCCGAAAGAGGTTTGAATGATATATTTTGAACAGGCTTCCTGAATGTAAATATAAGTTTTCCGTATTGAGCGGCATACATTTTCAGAAGTCGCTGTGTTGAAGGAATTTCTTCAAAAAGATAAAGGTCAATCCCGCACATACTAGACTTGTTTTTTCTGGCGCTGTCATTCTTTGCAGTATCAACTTTTGCAGTATCAATAGCTTCAGGAAACACAAGCGAATCTATGAATGCAATCTTTTCATTTGGCTGGTCAAATAGATAATTACTATTCATATCCCTGAGCGCAAATATTTTGTATTTACCGCTTCTTACGTTTGTCAGAGAAAAAGTTCCTGATTCATTTGTCTTTGATATATACAACGGCGTTTCTTTGCATGGAACAGAATCTTCAGTGTGATCATAAAGCATCACCAGCAGGCCGCTTTCAGGTTTTAATGTGAATGCATTTTTTACACTCCCTTTCAGCATCAGCGAATCAATTATATTGCCTGTGGAAAACACGTACCGGTAATTGGAAAGCGTGTTGTTTTCGGTGATGTCAGAAATGGCATTACCAAAAGAAACCGTATAGGTAGTATTTGGTTTAAGAGTATCCGTGAAATCAACAATTACAGATTTACCTCTCAGTTTCAGCTCAGGCGCTATTTTCATAAATGGAGAAACTACTACCTGGCTGGCAGCATCGGTAATCTTTATATATTCATTAAAATCTATTTTGATGGAATTTTCTTTAAAATCTATTGACCAGGAAGGAGGAAAAGCCTTTAAAGGAACCGGAGGTAATATGTCTTTTGCCCCGCCGGATGGAGTTACAATATTGGCACAGGCTCCGAGAAACAGAAATAAAAGGTATAATAAATATTTTCTCATGCAGAGGTTCAATTCTGCAAAGATAAATTTTTTTGTTAAGTATCAAGTACAAAATCTTGTTAATTACCTTACTATACCTACAAATCGAAATCTTCGGTTTAAGGCGGATATATTTATTATTGCTGAAAAATCACAAAACTTCAAAATGTCTTTTAACCCTTATGTATTTTCTCAGTTTATCTTTTTCAATAGGTCTTTCCGGTTTTGTATTTTCTTCATCCAAAAATTTAATGGATGCGCTGTCAGGAATAATATCAAGCATATCTGGATTTTCAATGAGATGTTCCGTAAAATCCATTGCAATTGCAAGGTCTCTTTTTATCTGTTCTTTATTGGTCATTTTTTTAGTTTTTTTAGGTATTGTTCTTTATACCATTCCCACTTATCCTCTATATCTTGTTTTGCAAATGTAAAAGCATATTTCAAATCAGGAATGTCAATTTTTTTCTTTTCTTTATTCCCGTTAGGTAGCAGAATATCCCTATGAAAGAATCCATGTGAACAATCGTACCTTACGATCTCTATCCATTTATCATCAATGACAGTCTCGTATTGAATAAACAAATAACTATTTCAAAGATAGAATTATTTTTTTGTCTGGTTTGTAATGTGTGTAACCGTTTAAACCCGCCTGCGGCTGGCAAGTTTATCCCGTTTTTAGTATAATTCTCAAATCCTTATTCTCACGCCAATGGATGGCGACGATAACGGTTTGCGGGCGTTGTCATGAAATTTTTCCTATTGAAATGTTTATACCAGCACCAATAAAACTTCTTCTTTTATTAATATTTGCTTCCACAGAAAGTCCAATACCAATGAATTTGTAGTAGAAAATTGTCTGAACTTTAAGAGCCATCCCAAAGTAATTTACTGGACGATAGTGATAAATATATGTCGGCCAAAAGCTCGAACCAGTCTGCCCGATTATGTCACCATAAACAACTTTTGCGTCTGAGAATCCTACCGAAATTGAAGATTTATTATAGTCGGAAGAATTAATATAGCCGAATAGAAAAGAATAATAAAGCCTCCTTTCAGCGTAGTCAAAAAATACCAATTGTGTATGGTCGTGAAATGACAATGTGTAAACAAATTTGCTTTCTTTAAAGTCCAAGTCGATTTTGTAGCTAAGCGAAGAATCTGTAGCAAATATGATTCCGCCGTTGAGCCAGATAGACATTGAGTTTATCGTGTCTTTCTTGTCTTGAGCGAAAGTGCTGGTATAAAAAAGAATGGATAATACTGCTATTGTCTTTTTCATGCAATGACCGCTAACTATTGGCTTTGTCCAACTATAAGTAATTACTGTCGTTTGTAATCATTTGTCAAGTTTTTTACATTAATGCATTATTTCGTGTAAAAATCAATCATATCTTGTATTGCTTTTTTACAAACAGGGCAAAAATTATCATACGAGATTGATTTCATTGAGCAGTCCTGCATAGGCCTGAAAACCCCTTTTGTTTCATATCCGCCGCCTTCATAAACACCCACGGCATCTTTATATTTATCGTCAGCCGGTGTTGGAATGGGAACATCTTTTCCGAGCATACTTTTCCATTTTTTGTCAAAGTTAACTAAGGTTGTAAGATTGGGTTCCCACGGTTCCACGTCTTTCGGATATAAATCTTCTGTCGGGACTTCCGAAGTATAATATTCATCACCAAGTCCGGCAAAGGCATGGCCGAATTCATGGATAGAAACATAATTTGAAT
>JBBAAT010000114.1:0-8537 GCA_041658145.1 Bacteroidales bacterium
GAATAAAAATCTGATACCGGGAGGAGTAGTTGCTGAGATTATTGGTGGTACGGAAGAATTTCTTGAAAAAATGAGAGATCTCGGCATTAACATTTATTCTGCAGGAGGAGAAACTGCCGATGTAGGAGATATTGTAAGAACGATTATTATTGACTCTACAGTAGTGTGCCGGATGAAACGCTCCGATGTGATCACCTGCGAGAGGATTCAACCCGGTGATATGATTGTAGCCCTTGCTTCATTCGGACAAGCATCTTATGAAGAAATGTATAACGGAGGTATAGGCAGTAATGGCCTGACTTCAGCAAGACACGATGTGTTTTCAAAACTATACGCCAAAAAATACCCGGAAAGTTATGATCCGGCTATACCGCAGGAATTAGTCTATTCCGGAACAAAACGAATGATCGATATCATTGGCGAAACCGCGATGAATGCGGGAAAGCTGGTGTTGTCGCCTACCAGAACGTACTTACCGGTTATTAAAAAAGTGGTAGAAAATTTCAGGAAAGATGTACATGGTATAATACACTGTTCAGGCGGAGCACAAACAAAAATACTGAATTTTATTGAAAACATCCATGTTGTGAAAGATAACATGTTTCCTGTACCACCTTTATTCAGGCTGATACAACAGGAATCGGGCACTTCCTGGCAGGAAATGTATAAGGTGTTCAACATGGGGCATAGGATGGAATTGTATGTTCCTGAAATGATTGCTCATGAAATTATTGATATTTCTATGGCGTTTAATGTTGATGCAAGGATAATAGGAAGGTGCGAAAATCATGAAGGGAAAAAACTTACGATTATCAGTGAACATGGAACGTTTGAATATATTTAAATGTCATGCTAAATAAGTGAAACTTATTCTCATCTCAGAATGACTTTGAGATAGTTTTAATATTAAGAGAAGAATTGAGATGTTAGAAAAACTGAAAGCCATTTATGAACGGTGGGAAGAGATAGGAAGGCAGATCGCCGACCCTGAAGTGATGAGCGATATGAAACGCTACATCAAACTGAGTAAAGATTTTAAAGAACTTCAACCGGTTGTTGATGCATATAAAAAATACAAGTTTGTAATTGACAATATTGCATCGGCTAAAGACATACTTGCCAAAGAGAAAGATAATGAATTCCGTGAAATGGCAAAAAATGAGATGGATGAGCTTATTGCTAAGAAAGCCGGTATGGAAGAGAATATCCGCATCATGCTGATACCAGCCGATCCGCAGGATAATAAAAATGCAATTATGGAAATACGCGCCGGTACCGGTGGAGATGAAGCCAGTATTTTTGCGGGCGACTTATACAGAATGTACACCCGTTACTGTGAATCGTGTAAATGGAAGGTTGATTTGGTTGATTTCACTGAGGGAACAGCAGGCGGATTCAAGGAAGTAATTTTTAATGTATCAGGTGAAAATGTATACGGGCAATTGAAATACGAGTCAGGTGTACATCGTGTTCAGCGTGTTCCGCAAACCGAAACACAGGGCAGAGTTCATACTTCTGCTGCATCAGTGGTGGTATTGCCCGAAGCTGACGAACTTGATGTGGATATCAAACAATCCGACATCAGGAAAGATACGTTTTGTTCATCCGGTCCTGGCGGGCAATCTGTAAATACTACTTATTCTGCTATCAGGTTGACGCACATTCCCACCGGAATCGTGGTTTCATGCCAGGATGAGAAGTCGCAAATCAAAAATTTAGATAAAGCAATGAAGGTGCTTCGAACACGCATATATGAATTGGAGTACCAGAAATATCTCGATGATATTTCAAAGAAACGGAAAACCATGGTTTCAAGTGGAGACCGTTCAGCTAAGATACGTACTTATAATTACGCGCAGAATAGGATAACTGACCATAGGATTGGCTTGTCTGCACATAATTTGCCGGTATTTATGGATGGCTCAATTCAGGAAATGATCGATGCACTGCAACTGGCCGAAAATGCTGAAAGACTGAAAACAGCAGGGGAGGAGGTTGTTTAAAATCCAAAATATATGACAAGAGAAGAATTATTTAAAATAATAAAAGAAAAAAAATCATTCTTGTGTGTTGGACTCGATTCTGATATTGCGAAATTACCTGGGCATCTGATGGATCATGATGATCCGGTTTTTGAGTTCAACAAACAGATCATTGATGCTACTATTGATTTTGCCATAGCATATAAACCCAATCTCGCATTTTATGAAAGCCTTGGTGTGAAAGGCTGGCAAAGTCTTGAAAAAACAATTCAATACCTGAATAAATTCCGCAGCCAGGTTTTTACTATTGCTGATGCAAAACGTGGAGATATTGGTAATACATCAAAACTATACGCAAAATCATTTTTTGGAAATGAAGATATTTTACTGAATTTTGATGCGGTGACTGTTGCACCATATATGGGTGAAGATTCGGTTTCCCCTTTCCTTGAATATGATAGCAAATGGGTGATATTGCTGGCGCTTACATCTAACAAAGGCGCTGAAGATTTTCAATTTTTGCAGTACAATGGTAAAAAGCTTTCCGAAATTGTTCTTGAAAAATCACTGCAATGGGGCAATGCAGATAATATGATGTATGTGGTGGGAGCCACGCAGGCATCGATGCTTGCTGACATAAGAAAGATCGTTCCTGATCATTTCATTCTTGTGCCGGGTATTGGCGCTCAGGGAGGCAGCCTGGAAGAAGTTGCAAAGTACGGAATGAACAAGCAATGCGGACTGATTGTAAATGCTTCACGCAGTATTATTTTTGCCTCAAACGGGAAGGATTTTGCAGACAAAGCAAAAGATGAAGCCAGGGTAATGCAGAAAGAAATGGAAATTTATTTAGAAGCGATATTATAATTTTTTCTAAAAGTCATCGCCGGTATTTTTTTTTTTATAATTTTGCAAATTATTTTGTGTTTAATTATTGTGGCTGTTCTTAAATCAAATGTAACAATTTATCCCTTGTAAAGTATAACATGAAAGAGCTTATTATTGGAGATCTGGTTGCCAAAGTGCCGATCATTCAGGGTGGAATGGCCGTAGGCATTTCTATTAGCGGGCTTGCATCAGCCGTAGCCATTGCAGGTGGCATTGGCGTAATTGCCACTGCCGGAATCGGTCATATGGAAGAAGACTTTCGCACGAATTATATAGAAGTGCATAACCGTGTTCTATCACGTGAAATCAGGAAAGCCAAAGAACTTACAGATGGTATTATTGGCATAAATATCATGGTTGCTTTGTCTAACTATTCTGAATCGGTAAAGGTTTCTATTAAAGAAGGCGCTGATATTATTTTTTCGGGCGCCGGACTACCACTGAATCTTCCCGGGTATCTGCCGGAAGGCAGTACGAAAACCAAACTGGTACCAATCGTTTCTTCAGCCAAAGCAGCAGTTTTAATATCTAAGAGATGGATCGATAAATTCAATTATGTTCCTGATGCCGTTGTTGTTGAGGGACCTAAAGCTGGTGGACATCTGGGTTTTAAGAAAGAAGATCTCTTTGACGAAAAATATGCATTGGAAAATCTTTTACAAGATGTACTGAAACAGATCAAACCACTCGAAGAAAAATATAATAAATCCATTCCTGTTATTCCTGCCGGTGGAATTTATACGGGCGCTGATATCTGCAAATTCATCAAAATGGGTGCCTCTGGTGTGCAGATGGCAACACGGTTTGTTGGTACTTACGAGTGCGATGCATCTGATGAATTTAAACAAGCCTACCTGAAATCAGGAAGCGAGGATATAATAATTATCGAAAGTCCTGTAGGCATGCCCGGAAGAGCGATACGTAACCAGTTCCTTACAGATGTTGAGCATGGTCAGAAGAAACCCTTCAAATGCCCGTACCATTGTATTATCACCTGTAATGTAAAAAGTGCTCCCTATTGCATTGCCGAGGCATTATGCAATGCTAAAGAAGGTAATCTTGCCCATGGTTTTGCTTTTGCAGGAGAAAATGCTTCCAGGGTTGATAAGATCGTTCATGTAAAAGATCTGATAGATACTCTTATTGCCGAATATGAAGAAGCATCTGCAAATGATAAGACATAAGAAAACAGGTTTACGAAAAAATCTATTGTTAATGGTTGATGGGTTGCGCGACTGGTTTGGTTGTAAGTCATTGGTCTGTTGTCGAAAACCCATAAAATAACCGTATGACCTAACCAGCAGCCCAACCTTACAACCAATAACTCTTTGACCAAACGAGCCGCTCTACCCAACAATCCCGAAGTTTCGGGGTGAAACTTGACAATTATCTGCTTATAGTAAGTTTCTGAATACAGGAACTATTTCCATCTGTAAATTTCAGCATATAGATACCATTGGTAATACCTTCAAGGTTGAGTTTTCTCAGGCTGCTACCTGGCGCTACATCATATACTTCTTCACGGATTTGTTTCCCAAGAATATCCACTATGGCAACATTAATTTTTGTAATGTCATCCGATTCAATTTTTACATAAACATTTTCATAAGCCGGATTAGGGAAAATACTGATTCTGGAAGAATTCAATGTATGGGAATCAATACCTGATCCGGATACATTAAATGACCATGTGTTACACCATGATGAAGTATCACGGCTGCTAATAGCACGCATTCTCCAGAAATATGTTTTCCCCATGTTCAAAGCATTTACCTGTTGCTGTATTGCGGAACTTCCTGGTGTATATTTAGCAGGATTGGTAAATCCTGACACCGTATCTATCTCCAGTTCATATCCTGTAATACCTGTAATTAATGTCCATTTTAGTAATGGAGTAGTTGTATAAACGGTTTGCCCAATGGCAGGGGAGGATAATGTTACTGTATCAAGAACAGTATATTGTTTTATCAACGACCATTCACTAGTGTCTGTACTATGGATGGCGCGCACTCTCCAATAATATAAAGTTCCAAAATCAAGAGTATCCGCTTTTGCTAATGGCGTTAATGGATTATTAATATACCCGATAAATAGCTTAGGTGAATTAAACAGATTAGTAGAATCTGTTTGATATTCGTACTTTGTTAAGCCTGTAACTTTTCTCCATTTCATTTGTACGTCTGGTGTCTGGTTAATTGCACTATCTGAAGGTGTGTAAAGATTAAGAATATCTATTGTAAAGAAACACCGGTAGTTGGCAAAAGCAGTAGTATCCTGGCTCCATTCAGTAGTATCTTTTGAATGCCTGCCTCTAACTCTCCAGTAATATTTCATTCCGAAATGTAAATTGCCGGGGTTGGCTTGATGTAATGTGCCATTTACGGAATTACTATACAATAAAAGGCTATTAAAGTTTGCGGAAGTATCTGCCTCATAATCAAAGTATGTACACCCTTTAACAGTTGTAGCCCATTTAAGTAATGTGTCAGGAGAACAATGCAATGTGCTGTCATGCGGACTCACCAAATTAAAATAGGATAATACTGTAAAACTTCTAACAGACGACCAGACTGATGAATCACCCGCACCAATTGCTTTTACTCTCCAGTAATGCCTTATACCAAACAGCAATTCGGAAGCATTTGTTGCTGTCAGCGTTGCAGTATACACATAAGGATTTGTAAATGAGGCGCTGGTATCAACCTGAATTTTATAAGAGAAAGCTCCGGAAACAGCGCTCCAGTCTAAAAGAGCGTTTGGCATCTGGTTTATTGCACCATCAGCCGGTAATACCAATGTAGGAGCATAAATAGTTAGAGCAAAAATTTTAAAGGAAAATGCAATTAAAGCAAAGGTAAAAATGATTTTTTTCATATCTGTTTTTTATTAAAGTTTTTGTTACTACTCAGCAGAAAAGATTAGCCACTAATTACACGAATTTATATTTTTATCCCGCATGTGCGGGATTAATTCGTGTAATTCGTGGCAAATAAATTTGCTCTGTGGTTACCTTCATCAGCGACCTTAATTTTTTTAGTAAATTAAAAATTTTGTACCGGCAGATAATTCACCGGAAACCATGTGTACAATATATGTTCCTCTTCTCAGGTCGCTAAAATTAACTGTATAAGTATGGTAACCTTTAGAAAGTTGTGACATATCAATTGATTTAACAATTTTCCCGCTCATATCATATACTTTTGCTTTAACGTTTCCTGTTTTAGGTAAAGTGAATGAAAGAGTAGCATTGTCCACTACAGGGTTAGGATACAGCGATACATTAAAAGGAGATGTATAACTACTACTCCCCGGTTGGTCGGGGTCGTTGATACCTGGGATGTAGTATTTGGTACATTCAAAAGTTCCTCTTCCGTGTGTTCCTATATAAATAGTACCACAGTTAGTCACGCCCGGGTAATTGTAAGTCTGTTGCCTGAGCATATAAACAGGTACATTGCTTAATCCGGTGTTTTCGTCTGTCCATACCGGTGAAGGAGATGAAATATTATCCGTTGAATAAACCCCATATTCGGAGCCAATAATAACAGTGCCGGAGTGAAGCAATGGAATTAAGGAAGAATAAACAGGCATCTTAGGCAAAGCGGTTGAGCCGGCTCCTTGTTTTGCATTAAACACAGGTGTGTTATCCAATGCATTAGTCGAATAATAGACATAGATTGCATTTCCATAGTTTCCTAAAGTTACAACAACATTGTTAGCATTGTTGGGATCGACTGCAATAGAAGTGATTGCTCTGCCTGAAGAATTGATGGTTAACTGCTTGGTTTCAATAACGCAATAAGGGTTAAGTATCAAAGGTGTTAAAGGTCCATTATCAATGTTAGCAGAAATAGAATCCTGTGCAGCTCTCAGATTGGATATCCTGTATAAATTACCGTTAGAAGTTCCAACATAAAGATAATTGCCATCCTGGGATAATGCCAGGCATTGTGTGGTACCTCCGGTAAAAGAAGCAACCTTGAACCATTCCGGCCGTTTTGAAAAATCAAGGGCTTCTTTTGTCATCCAAACGGCATTAGTAAAGCCAATGTAAAACTTAGCCTGAATAATATCCTGGATCATGACAGTATCTCCCTGATCAATAGTTACAGGTGTTATATAGTCGAATTTTCCTGGTCTTGTTCCGCTTTCCATACTAATGGTTGAACCTGCATTATATTTAATACCGTAAGAAGCAAGGATATTCAATCCTACCGCAGGCGCTGTTGAAAACGTAATATTTATTTCTCCTGTATTATAATCGATAGTATTAGTTGAATCAGGATTTATACTGCCTGTTAAATGATTACTACCGTCATCAGTAACATAAAGCGAACCTGCACGAATTTCAAGTGATCCAGGTATAATCGATGCATATATTTGACCGGAGCGTGCAAGTATGGTATCAAAATGGGTTGTCCCGGTTGCTCCTTTGCCTATCTTTTCATTTAAAACAGGCGTAGGTGTGAATTTAATAGAATCGGAAGAATACGTATCATTAAAGCTTTCCCACATAAGCAAAGGAGTAACAAATGCAGCAGGAAAATCACTAGCGCCGGGTCCGCCAGTACTGAGCGCTATCATTCTTGCCGAGAAGAAAGGATTAGACCCATCACCACCAGGGTAAAAAGTAGAACCGTTGTCGGGCGAGCGTCCTGTACCTGCATTATATATTGTTGCAAAATATGCTTCAGGATTTACATAAGAAAATGCTGACCAGCCGCCATCGCCTCCCATAATGCTATAACCATGTTTTGGGAAGGCGCCGGTACGTGGCAGGAATAATGTTCCATTATCTTGTGTTCCTGTCATGATCATGCCTGAAGGTGAACAGGAAACAGCGTAAGATTGTATTGTATTGTAATTGATGTTCATCGTTTGAAATGTTTGACCGCCATCACTTGAACGTGAAACACCGCCATCGCTGCCAATGTACATAACATTAGGATTGGTAGGGTGGAACACATAAATATGATGATCCGCATGAATATAATATGGATTGGTAGATGGAAGCGGCCACCATGATTTCTGAGTCCAACTAAAAGGAACGCCATCTGTTACATAATGACCTTCCCACATATCGAGCCCGCCGCAGAATATTTTATCGGGATTGGTGGGGTGTACAACTAATGTATTATCGAACCAGCCTTGTGTGCCATAAGGTTGAAAAGTTGAACTTCCACCAGGGCCTATAACACTCCATGTATCGCCTTTGTCAACAGATCTGTAAATGTTTAAAAGAGAGCCATCGGTTTTTGCTACTGAAGCATACATGTAATTTGAATTTGAGGGGGCAATAGCAAATTCAGCTCTTGAAATTCCGGTATTAGGAAGATGTCCGCTAGTTCCTGTTGATTGGTTGATAAATGTGTTATCATTTCCATTTGGTGAAATATAACATTTGTTTCCAACAGATGTTATCACCGTTCCATCAGAAGCGACATCTACATCTGTTGAGTTTCCTGTATTTTCTAAGGTTCCTGTAAGGTAAATAGGTACAATCCATGTGCTGCCACTATCATCAGAACTTCTCATTCCTTTGTTTGTGGCCGCATATATCCTGAGAGGATTAACAGGGTCGCAAGCCAATTTGTTTACAAATGCCCATACAGCACTAGTACTGTTATCAATGGTGGGTGTGGTTGAAGGTAAAAGAGAAAAGTTAAC
>JBBAAT010000115.1:0-8511 GCA_041658145.1 Bacteroidales bacterium
AAATTCAAAACAGTTTCTTATTTTTAAATCGCTAAATTACTAATGATTTTTATCGGATTTTCATTATTTTTTTTTACAAAAAAAAGCCTTTGATAAGAGAATGTTAATAACAATCATTTTTTATAAATTTGCTTAAAATTAATTCTATCCATGGCAAAAATTGGAATCATTGGCGGTTCGGGACTTGAGAACCTTAGTCTTTTCAAAGAAAATAAAGAGATAAATGTAACAACAAAATATGGCAGCCCAAGCTCATCGTTGTTTACAGGTAAACTTAACGGAAATGAAGTTGTGATCATTTCGCGCCACGGTCGCAATCACGCTATTCCACCAACGCAGGTAAATAACAGGGCTAATATCCTGGCGTTTAAACAAAGTGGTTGTACACATATTATTGCAAGCACTGCCTGCGGTAGCCTGCGCGATGAAATAAAACGAGGCGATATTGTTATTCCCGATCAGTTCATTGATTTTACAAGACACCGGGCTGTTACATTCCATGAAGTTTTTGAAGACGGCAAGCTTGCACACACACCAATGGCTGATCCTTTTAATAAAGAACTTCGTGAGGTTTTGTGTAAATGTGCTGATTCGCTGAATCTTGATTTTCATTCAAAAGGAACAATAGTAACTATTGAAGGTCCTCGTTTTTCAACACGCGCTGAATCTAATATGTTTCGTCTATGGAACGCTGATGTTATCAATATGTCAACAGCTCCTGAAGTAATATTAGCTAATGAGATTGGTATTCCTTATGCTGCCATTGCATTAAGCACTGATTATGATTGCTGGAAAACAGACGAAGAGCCTGTTACATGGGAAGAAGTATTGAGAGTATTCAATAAAAATGTAGAAAATGTAACTGATCTTATTCTCGATTCTATAGCAAAGATATAATCCCCATTGTTCTTAAAGGAATCTCTAAAAACTCAATTAGAGCGTCATTGCGAACCATGAGGAACGAAATGGGAAGCAATCTTATGTAGTATGCTTTCCCGAAACTTCTGGATTGAGATTGCTTCATCCCGCACATGCGGGATTCGCAATGACGACTTTAACAAGCAGTAATTAACCGAAAACTTTTTTAAGAATATCCGAAATCCGTGCAAGAGGATCTTTCCTGATTTTAAATTCTTCTTCGGCAATCAGTTTAAAAAGTCCTGCAATCGCCTTCTCAGTAACATACGCATCAAGGTCAGGGTTTACTTTGGTAACAAGAGGTATTTTATTATACGTAGTTGCCAGAGGATTCCAATACTTTGTTAATTCCACTTTTATTAAAGCATTGTGAACAATCGGTTTGAAAGAAGTTGTTAATTGTGTCGTAGTGTTGTTCTTAAGGTATGTAGTAGCCGCGTTATCAGCGCCTTTCAGAATGGTTAAACCATCGGAAATAGTGAGTTTTGTTATTGCATCTAAAAATATTGACCCCGCTGATTTGGTTGCTTCTTCCGCTCCCCTGTTAAGTGTTTCAATAACTTTATTCACTTGTGTACCCATACCCAACTGACGAAGTTTTGTCTCCATAGCTGCAGCATCTGCAGGCCAGGGAATCTTAATCCTGGTATTTTTGTAAAATCCATCCAACTTGGATGCGCTTGCCGTAGAATTATTTGTTCCTACTTTCAGCGCTTCTTTCAAGCCCTTTATGATCTCGTCGTTGGTCAGAGTGCCGCTGTTTACATTATTTGACACTGTATTTAAAATACTTTGTATTGACTGCGCTTTACAAGCTACAAGTCCTATCAGCAAAAGACATCCTGCAACTAATCTCAAATTTTTCATGGTTATAATTTTTTAGTAAAACGTAAATTTAAAAAAAATTGGTAACAATAGCCACAGATTTCACAGATTTTAAACTACCAAAGGTAGTTTTCTTTGTGAACTTAGCGAAGCCCCGCCTGAATCCTGCCTGACTGCATCACGCAGGCAGGGACACAGTCGGGCAGGGATCTCACGAACACCTTAAAAAAATTAATTTTAATCTGTGTAATCTGTGGCATGTATTTGTTTTTTAACATTTCAAATCGGCTGAGTAATTACAAAAATTGTATTGTTTTAACAAAAATTATACCTTTTCATGCAAATATTATTTAATACTTTTGAAGCAGAAATGAGCCATATTCCTACGATATATGTTGCATTGCCTGTTATGGATGAAGCAGATACTCTGCCCTCCTGCCTGTCGTGTATAGAAAACCAGACCTACCAGCCTTTTAAAGTAATCTTATGTGTTAACCAACCTGATGAATGGTGGGAAATCCCCGGGAAAAAAGCCATTTGTGAAAATAACAATCAGATACTTGAACTACTTTCAAAAAAGGATAAAAATGTTTATACCATCATTAACAAAAGCTCTAAAGGCTTTGGCTGGAAAGGAAATAAAAAAGGTGTTGGCATGGCAAGAAAAACGATTATGGATTATATTGCCGGAATAGCCGACAACAAAGATATTATTCTAAGCCTTGATGCAGACACTTCTTTTAACAGCGAATATTTCTCTTCCGTTATTGATGCACTCTCAACGAATAAGGATGCGGTTGCTTTGGCAAATCCTTACTATCATAAGCTTACCGGCTCGGAACCTGAAGACAGGTCGGTTCTTCGCTATGAAATCTATATGCGAAATTATGCCATCAATCTTCTCATAATCGGGTCTCCATACTCATTTACTGCATTAGGAAGCGCTATTGCATTGCCTGTTTCATCATACAAAGCCATAGGAGGATTATCGCCAAAATTGAGCGGAGAAGATTTTTATTTTCTTCAGAAACTCAGGAAATACGGAAAAATCATTATTCACAACAGCGAAAAAGTATTTCCTGCAGCACGTTTTTCCGACAGGGTATTTTTCGGGACGGGTCCGGCTATGATCAAAGGTAACAAAGGTGACTGGGACAGTTATCCGATATACCATCATTCATTGTTCGGCAAAATAAAAAAAACATACTTGCTTTTTAATACTTTATTTTATCACGACTGCCAGACTCCAATGACGGAGTTCCTGCAGGAACAGTTTGCTGCGCAGGATATATGGAGTCCGCTCATGGCGAATTTCATAAATACTGAAAGCTTTGTAAGAGCCTGTCACGAAAAAATTAATGGATTAAGAATATTACAATACTGTAAATCAGAGCAGCCTTTATTACACAAAACCGATGAGGAATGTTTATTGGAAAATATTAATGACGTATTTCGTTCTTTTGTATCTTATGATATTTCTTCCATACCTGAAGATTTTAATGAATGTTCTATAAATTTGCTTAATGAAATCAGAAATTGTCTTGTTAAAATTGAAGAAACTCTTCAAAAAAAAGTAAAGATTATTTAGTGCCTGAATGAAAACAACGAATAACCCGATTTTCAATGATTTTTTACCCTTAATCCCTAAAGGGAAATCATTGAAAATCAACACTCCCTTTAGGGTTGGGGTAAATGTTGATTTTCAAATTTGACGTTTTCGTTCAGACTTTAAGCGAATGACGCAAAGCAAATGACAAATAGTAAAAGTGGAATTTATTAACATTCCTATCATCAATGAAACTCATAACAATACTCGGACCCACTGCAACAGGTAAAACAAAACTCGCTGCACACCTTGCTTTTAGAGCCAATGGAGAGATCATCGGCGCCGATTCAAGGCAGGTATTCAGAAAAATGAATATTGGCACAGGAAAAGATTACGAAGATTACATTGTTGAAGGTACTCTCATCCCTTATCATCTTGTTGATATCATGGAACCTGGCGAAGAATTCAGTGTTTTCGATTTCTATAAAGGGTTTGTCAGCGCATTCAACGAAATTTCCGGTAAAGGGAAACTTCCCATTTTATGCGGAGGGACAGGATTATATTTGGAATCCGTTTTAAAAAGATACCTGCTTATGGAAGTTCCTGAAAATATTGAACTCAGGAAAGGGCTGTCAGCAAAGGACGAAAACGAACTAATCGAAATCCTTTCCGGTTTAAAATCATTGCATAATACTACCGATACTGTATGCAAGGAACGATTGATACGTGCAATAGAAATTGAATATTTTCACAAAGAAAATCCTGCAAAGCAGCCACAGTTGCCGGAATTTGTATCGTATGTTTTCGGAATAAATTATGAAAGGTCAGTTGTAATGGAGCGGATCTCATCAAGATTAAAAGTCCGGTTAGATAATGGAATGGTTGAAGAAGTGGAATCCATTATCAGAAGCGGTGTTAAAAAGGACAGGCTGAAAACCTACGGCCTCGAATACAAATATGTTACACTATACCTTGAAAAAGAAATTGATTATAACGAAATGTTCCGCTTGCTGAATATTGCCATTCATCAGTTTTCAAAGCGGCAAATGACATGGTTCAGGCGAATGGAACGAAACGGAATTAATATTTATTGGATAGATGGGAATATGCCTATTGAAGATAAAGTTGATTTAATTGTTAAGAAGGCTCAATTGATAAATTGTTAAATTGCTTAATTGTTCAATTGTTCATTCTGAATTCTGCATTCTGCATTCTGCATTCTGAATTCTGAATTCTGCATTCTGAATTCTGCATTCACCATCCATCATTCTGCACTCTGCATCATTAAAAATTTAACCAACCTCTTATTAAGGTTTTATTTTATTTATAATCAAATATGCAAGTTCAAATCCTCTTGATACAATTTTTACATCAGTTACTCCGTCATAATAACCTGATAAATGCAATACTTCATAAGCATTATTAAGATATTTTAATAACTTTTTATCTTTTTTTCCTGTATTTGCTTGATAATACTCAATACTTTTTCTACCTTTTTTCTTATCTGCACCAATAAGCATAAAATATCCATCCAATGCTTTTAAAACTCCATTATAAGCAGTTCCACACGCTGTTTTTACATATTTGTCGTCATTATAAAAATCATCCTCTTTGCCTGCTTTTTTCAATGTTTCTTTTGCATTGTTCATGTAACGAATAGCTTCGTTATAATATTTTTCTTTTACTTCTTGTTGTTCTCGGATACTCATATTACATTTAATTTATACTGAATCTTAACAGATTTGCGAATGCAAAGATGATTAGATTCAGTAATACTGAGCGAATTGAGTTTGAAAAAAGTTGCAAACTCATTCAGTCGAAGTATAAAATGTGATAAATAATTGTTGCAAATATACAATAAAAATTCAATAATTTTATGTAAGTTTGGCCGATACAAAATAACTTCAAGAGAATTGATTTTATGGTTATCCTGCCACAGAGTTTTTCACGATTCCGTGAACATCATAACAAATATGTGAAAACGATGTTAAAAAAAAATCTCCCCCGAAACCGAAGGAGATTTTTTGTTTAAAATAATCTTATTATTATTATTTTTCAAAGGTCATGGTGCCGGTTGTAGAAGATGAACCGCCAGTATAAGTAGAAGAACCGTCAAGAATCATAATCATTTCCTTGCCCTTTAGTTCATCGAGCAGAAATGTAGTTGATGGGCAATTAGCGCCGGAATATGTTGTAGTTGAAGTAGTACCCCCGGAAGTTGAAGTATATTTGGTTTCAATAAATACAACTGATTCCTTATCCTTTAATTCAAGCTCTTTGTTTTTTCCGCCAAAATACCATGCACCTTCTTCGGTAGAAAGGTTTCCATCGTTATTCGTTTCAATTTTATATGTTCCGTCTTTATCAATGGTGATTTTCTGGGTATAAGGAGCAGATCCTGACATACCTGACGATGAATAAGTACATGTGCTACCGTTAAATGTATAAGTAGCAGTTGTACCACCACTTGTTTGGGTCATAGTACCTTCTTTAAGTTCCCATTCGCCGCATAATCTGGCTTTTCTCGATTTCAGAGACATGAAAGGATCGTTTTCACCTTTTTTACATGACGGCAGAATTAATACTGCTGCCAGTAACATTAATAATGCAATTTTCATTTTTTTCATTGTGTTATTTTTTAGGTTAATAATTGGTTTAATTTTTAAACAACGCGACAAAGGTATAAATATATTGTGTTCAAAAAACAAAAAACAAAAAAATTATTAATATCAAATTGTTAATAAATTCATTATACGCTGATTATCTGCTAATTACAGTAATTATAAATAGTGTCTGTATATAAAGTTAACTCATTTGATTTTCACCGACTTTTTTGCCCCCGCTCTAGAGGGTGAAGTCGCTGAAAATCAGCACACCCCTGCCTGTCCGGTAGGCAGGCTTCAGGGATGGGGCAAAAGCTGATTTTCAAATATATTATTTTATCGACAGACACCAATTAATGTTTTTTATCTTCCAGAAGAGGAACAAACCGAAAAGAACCCCATTGTTTTTTTACGATAGCGGTTTCGGAAATTTTTGTAATGGTTATCATTTCCTGGATATCACCCATTCCAACCGGAATGACAAGGATGCCATTTAGTTTCAGTTGTTTTACCAGATTATCCGGAACATAAGGAGCGCCTGCAGTAACAATGATCCTGTCGAAAGGAGCATAAGCAGGAAGCCCTTTATAGCCATCGCCATAAAACAATTTAGGATGATATCCGATGGAAGGTAAAAACAGTTTTGTTTTTTGATAAAGGTTCCTGACTCTTTCAACAGAAAACACTTTAGCCCCCATTTCGATGAGAACACAAGCCTGATATCCCGAACCGGTGCCAATTTCAAGCACTTTATGCCCTTTATTAACCTGCAATAGCTGTGTTTGGAATGCAATAGTATAAGGTTGAGAAATCGTCTGCCCGTCACCTATGGGAAAAGGTTTATCCTGGTATGCATATTTCAGAAATGAAGAATCAAGAAATAAATGTCTGGGTATTTTTTCTATGGCTGAAAGGACTTTTTCGTCAATGATTCCTTTTGCTCTGATTTCTTCAACCAGATTTTTTCTAAGTCCTTTATGCTTGTAAGTATCCGTCATTTTATATTAATAAGTGATGATACGCAAAAATAATAAATGAATACTAAATTCAGAGGTCAGGCAGAGCCGTCCCCATTTCGGGACGTGTCGAAGCCCGACCAATACATAGTCACTCTTCGACACAGCCGCTTTCCCACAAACCCACGCAATGGCTGGCTCTGAGTGACACTAACAAACAAATATATAATATGCGTAACATCAGTTGAAATCTTTTGCGAAAATAGTTAAATCCGTTTATTATAAAAATTTACTTTTGTAAAAAAAGCTTATGTTAAAAATCGGTGTTCTTGGCGCTGGACATTTGGGTAAAATTCATATCAAATGTATTAAAGAAATTGAAAACTATCAATTTATCGGATTCTTCGACGCTGACAATGAAATTGCAAATAATATAGAAAAGGAATATGGCATCAGAAAATATGCATCTGTAAGCGATTTGATAGATGCTGTAGATGCAGTAGATATAGTTACGCCTACAATTTCACATTTTGAGTGTGCTTCAATGGCACTAAGGAAATCGAAACATGTTTTTATTGAAAAGCCACTCACCACAACAATTGTCGAAGCCAAATCACTTATTAAACTATCTAAAGAAGCAAATGTAAAAGTACAGGTCGGCCATGTGGAACGATTTAATCCAGCCTTTCTTGCAGCCCTGCCTTATTTTGATAACCCGATGTTCATCGAAACGCACCGCCTCGCACAATTCAACCCACGCGGAACGGATGTGCCGGTTATATTAGACCTGATGATTCACGATATTGACATCATACTGAGTGTTGTTAAATCGAATATTAAAAAAATAAGCGCAAGCGGTGTTTCTGTGGTAAGCGACACACCTGATATAGCAAATGCCCGTGTAGAATTTGATAATGGATGCGTGGCTAACCTTACAGCAAGCAGAATATCATTGAAGGACATGCGGAAATCAAGGTTTTTTCAGCGCGATGCATATATTTCTGTTGATTTTTTAAAAAAAAATATAGAAATTGTAAGGATGAAGAGTGTGGAAGGAGAAACAGATCCTTTGGCTATTATTATAGATCTCGCCAATGGGAAAGGGAAAAAACAAATTCTCTTTGAAAAACCTGAAATAGTTACTGTCAATGCAATTAAGATGGAATTGGAAACATTTTATGATGCCATTATTAACAATTCTACTCCACCTGTCACCATTATCGACGGATACAATTCGCTTGAACTGGCATATAAAATTATTGATAAATTGAATTCAACCGCTAATATGTTGTGATTTTGTAAATAGCTGCCTTCCGAACACGTAATATTTTTTGTAACTGTTCGGGTTGTCTGAGGATTTCTGATATTCCATAGTTAATAGTTGATGGGTTGGGCTGCTTGTTAGGTTGTAAGTCATTGGTCTAAAGTTTTAAACCAATAACTAAAATCCATTGACCAAACCAGCTGCTCAACCTTTTAACCTAAAACCAAACCAGTTGCCCAACCCATCAACTCAATACCTGAACAGTAACTTTTTTTTTATGTTTATACAATATAAATAAAGTACTATCGTTTTAACCTAATTGTTAGGTTGAGAATCATTTGATGCATAGATTGCTTCAGTCGTACCTCCTTCGCAATGACGTCATTGCGAGACCGACGA
>JBBAAT010000116.1:0-8467 GCA_041658145.1 Bacteroidales bacterium
GTCAATTGAGAAATGTTCAGCAATTTTTCCGGTTCATTTCTTTTTCTTAATTCAATGATTACATCTGTTCCTCCGGAAATGATCTTGTACTCCTTTGATAACAGAACAAGAGCCTTCTTTAATGTTTTTGGCGTAACCATTGTTACTTCGGAAACACGTGGCGCCTGCTTTCTCTTTTTCATACTTAGTCCTGATTCGCTTTGGCGTGACGGTTTAACAAGATTTTTCCCGAGATACACGCGTTCCAATGTCAATGGTATCTGATAAAAATATTTTCCTGTTGCAAATTTCATCGCATTATTTATCGCTGCCGACGCCAGCTCCAGTGTTGGTTCTCCGATTGATTTTGCGCCAAAAGGCCCATATTTATCAGGATTTTCAATCAATACAGGATCAATTTCATGAATGTCTTTTATCGTGGGAATCAGGTATTCATCAAGGTTTGGTGACTTTATGATCCCATTTTGAATGTTAAAATCTTCCAGCACAGCATAACCTATACCCTGTGCAACTCCGCCATAAACCTGCCCTTCGATACCCAGCCTGTTAATAACTTTGCCAACATCGTGTACGGCAGTTACTTTTAAAACTTCAATTTTCCCTGTAAGGGTATCTACTTTTATTTCTGCCACCTGACAAGCGTAAACATAAGTAAAATAAGCATTACCCTGCCCGGTTTCTTCATCCCAGCTTACATCGGGCGCTTTAAACCAGCCATAAGCGGAAAGATTCACTCCTGCTTTAAACGACATTTCCACCGCTTTTTCAAAGTATATTGGTTCAATATCCGGAGATGGTTGTTTACGGGAAATTAAACCGTTTTCCCACACGGTTTCGTCAATATTATGGACTTTTAATTCGTCTTTAATAATATTGAAGATTGTTTTTTTTATATTTTGTGAAGCATCAATAACTGCGTTGCCGCCTGTGAGGGTGGCTCTTGAAGCAACTGTGGGGCCTCCATCGGGAATGTTTGCCGTTTGAGGTTCGAGAAAGACTACTTTGTCGAGAGTGGTTCCCAGAACTTCAGCCGCTATCTGGCAGAATGTTGTTCTCATTCCCTGTCCGTTTTCATTCAAGCCTGCCAGCACATACACGCTGCCGTCAGCCTGCACGGAAACAATTGCAGAAGTTGCATCAATGCCTTCGGCGCCTAAAGAACAGCCCCTGTAACTACAGGCAAGACCGATTCCGTATTTATATCTTGCACCGTTTTCGTTTTGCTTTTTATATTCTTCAATTTTGTTTTTATAATCAGATTTTTCAATTGCCTTTTCTATCACTTCATTAAGGGAAACCTTGTGTTCGGTGAGTTTTTGTCCGCTTGCCGTTATACTTCCCTGCTTATATCCGTTTATCCTGCGTATTTCAAGTGGTGAAATTTTACAGATAGCTGCAATTTCATCCATCAATGATTCCTGGGCAAAAATTATTTGTGGTGAACCAAACCCCCTGAAGGCAGCCGTATATGAATTATTGGTATATACGGAGCGAATGTCGGTTTCAACATTTTCTATTTCATACGGGCCTGTAGCCTGAACAACAGAACGCCATGTTACGAAAAAACTTTGCGAGGAATATGCACCGCTGTCGGCGATAATATCAATTTTCATCGCTTTAAGTATTCCGTCATTGTTAAAGCCAACTTTATAGTTTAAGATGTATGGATGGCGTTTGTAGCTTTCCCTGATTGACTCTTCCCGCGTATATGTCAGTTTTACAGGTTTTCCCGTCATTTTAGTTAAGAGCGCTGCACGACAAGCCATATAGTTTATTATATCATCTTTCCCACCGAAAGAACCGCCAATGGTTGAACCATACACATTAACCCGGTTTAAATTCAAGCCCATAAATAAAGAAACAATTTTTCTGGTGGTGAATGGGTTTTGAATGGAGCCATATATTTTATAACCTTTTGTTGTCGGGTCCGGAACAGCAGTAACGGTTTCGGGTTCAATATAAGCATGTTCATGAAAACCGGTCCGGTATTCTCTTTCAATGATATTGTCGGATTGTCCGAACCCCTTATTTACATCACCTTTTCGCACAGGGTAATGATTGACTATGTTGCTTTTAAAGTCTGCGTGTATCAGGCGGGCTGTTGGTTTTACAGCTTCTGCCGGGTCAAAAATTCCTTCTATAGGTTCATATTCAATTTCGATTGCTTCGGCAGCAGTATATGCTATTTCCTTTGTTTTTGCAGCAACAACAGCAACAACATCACCAATATAAAACACTTCGTCATTTACCAGGATATAATGGTCATGGCGTATCGGACCTAATCTTTTTTTACCGGGAATATCTTTGTAAAGGGCAATAGCTTCAACTCCTTCAATTTTTTCCGCTTTGGAAATATCTAATCTGGTAATTTTTCCTGCAGGAATATCAGTGTAACGATTGGCTGCATATAACATTCCGTGCAGTTTCAGGTCGTCGCCATAAACGGCTTTGCCTGTAACCTTTTCGTAACCATCAATACGTGTAACTTTTTTCCCTATGATGTTGTGCATGATATTAAATTAAAATTACACAAAAGTAATAAAATTATACTTTCTGCAATTCTTCAATCAATGCACGGCGCTGCTTATATTGAGTTTTTAAATTTTCAATTAATGAAGTGACTTCTTTTATGTTTCCTAATTTTTTCATTCGTCGCAGCATGCGGCAGGATTTTTCATAATGGCTTCTGCCTGTGTTTTGTCTAAGGTAATTAAGGATAGAATTTTCGTAAATATCAACAAGTTCATCTTTGTAATCCTTAATCAGATATTTTTCATAGCTTTCAAGGTGTGAATAGGATGGATCTTTTTTTATTAGATCAAACAAGCGGTCAAACATTTTTTCTTCAATAAATACTTCTGCTTTTTCGTACGAATTCCAGCCGGTTTTGCCGTTGTCCAGTTCTTCTAAAACAGATTCGACCGTTTCAGTCCATTTTCCCGGTTCTGTATATTTTTTAAGGATTTGATAATTTTCTTTTTTATCATGGGATTCGAAATATAATTTTCTGGCATAATACAGAATAGCTTTTACATCCTTCTCCGCAATAGCTGTTTTTAAAAGCCACTCCTTCCAGTCGTTCACCAATCCGGCAAATTCTTTATCAAGAACCACGCTATCTGCTGCAATTTTTTTCACTTCTTTATATTTTCCGGCAGCAAAGAGTTTTTCAATTTTTTGCTTCCTGAAGTCAGGTAAATGCATCATTTTTTCGAAAAATTCTTCGGCAGCATTATTTCCTTCCGTTTGTTTTATCACATCCGCTTTAATAAACGCAGCCTTTTCTTCGTAATAGTGCCAATCTTTATTTGCAGACATTTTATCAAGCAGAGAAAAAAGCTCTTTTTTCTGCTTATCATTCTGAACCTGGGTGCCGGCTATATCAAGTATGTCAAATTCCCACCCGCCATAGTCAAGATTATGCCCTGTTGCATATTTTACGCAAAATTCAAATATTTCATTTTTCAACTCACCCGAAATATTTTTTTCTATCGCCATTTTGTGAAGTAGCTCTATGGCATTCTCTATCGTACCACCTATAGAGCCGTCGGAATCATCAACGCCATTGCTGAAAGTTTTTGAGACTTCCGAGATTATGGCTTTGCAGATTGCATAAAGTTGTTGAGGTGTTTCTTTCTCAAAATTAATTTCTGCGTTATCAAGCAGTTCCTCTGCCGTTCTGACTGCTATATCCGCATCGGAATAATCAATAAATCCGTCTCTTCCTTGCGCAGAGCGTATATCGGCTTTTATCATGGCGGCATAAGTAGCGCTGTTATCAGCTTCGTCTGTCATAGAGAATTGCGCAATAAAAAAATTACGGGTATGTTTATCGCGCTCACACAATTTTGAAACGAATTGTGCCAATTCTTCTTTTGCAAGTTTTTCAAGAATTTCCGATACCTGCTGCCTGACCGGTTTTGTTTTTTGTTTAGCAGCAGTAGTTTTACCGCCATTCTTTTTTTTCTGTCGTTTGACGTCGTCAAATTGTTCTTTATTCAATTCAAATAAAACCGCAACCACATGTTTGCACACGGGACCCATATCATAAGGGCATGAACAATAATATTCGCTCACAGAATTATTTTCCATGGAAATATGTACGGTATAATCTTCCGTTCCGTTTACGATTGCTTCGTATTTGCCTTCATCTATCAGTTCAATTTCTTCCACGCGACCGTCTTTCCAGTATTTCAGACCTCTTTTGAGAATGGTTTCGTCAATGTATTGTTCAAAATTTTGCAGTGAGATTTCCATCTGTTTATTTTTTTATGCAAAGTAATAAGAAATTTATAAATTTGAGGTTGCAAATTAATAACACAAAGAGTGATTTAAAAAAGCCACAAAATAATTCTTTAAGGACGCAATTTGCGACCTTAGAAAAATTCCCAATCATATAGAAACAAAATAAAAGAATTAAAAAGCTGAAATAAGTATATTTGCTAATTATTGTTGAGCAAAAAAAATAATATATTGTATTCTATAAACCAATTTATATAAACCGGTGCCAAATTGTCACCGGTTAAATACTATAAAATGAAAGAGATCATACCTGCAGAAATAATCGAGCAACGTATTTTTTTTATCAGAAAAAAACGTGTGATGATTGACAGGGATTTGGCGGAACTTTACGAAACCGAAACAAAAAATTTAAACAGACAGGTTAAAAGAAACATTGGTCGTTTTCCTTCTGAGTTTATGTTTCAACTAAACGAGGAAGAAAAAAACGAACTGGTGACAAATTGCCACCGGTTCGAAACGCTGAAGCATTCTACCAGCATGCCCTTTGCATTCACAGAAAATGGCGTGGCAATGCTTGCAACTGTATTAAAAAGTGATCGCTCCATAAAAATGAGCATATTTATTATTAAAACTTTTGTAAAATTACGTGAATACTTATCGTCACATAAAGAACTTGAAAGAAAAATTGAATTACTCGAATCTAAATATGATAATCAATTTCAGATAGTTTTTGAAGCTATAAAGCAACTGATACATAAAGGAAATGAACCCCGAAAACCTGTGGGTTATAAGATTAAAAAGAAATAATACCTTTAAAACTTATTGTTGAATTATTTTTTTTGAATGACTTAAAAATAAACTTAAATTAAAAAAATCACATCTCTTCATACGCCCCACACTTAAACTCCTTGCCATTCCTGCTTCCTAAGCGGTTTAATGCGCAAAGCATTTCATCTTCAAATCCGGGTTCGCTGTTTATCTTACAGCTTAAACAAAGTTGAGGCTTTGGATATAAATCGGGATTCAGTTTATTGCCATCATCATCATAAAAACCATTAATTTCTTCCATTTTATTTTTTGTTTAAAAATTTTTCAATGTCCATAATATTTGGTTTCACAGGAGCAGGAATATCAATGATCTTTTGCACTGCATTCAAATCTTTTAATCCGCTTCCTGTAAGCAATACAAGGTTTTTACTGCCGGGTTCAAACTTGCCGTTCCACAGGTAACTCAGGAAACCGGCAAAAGCAGCGGCAGAAGCAGGTTCGGTAAAGATGCCTGTACGACTGCTCAGCACTTTTGATGCTGCAATAATTTCTTCATCGCTCACTGTGAGTTTTTCACCGGCATATTTTAATAGAAATTGCTTTGTCATTCTGAAGTTTCTTGGAATGTCAACAGAAATGGAATCGGCAAGTGTACGACTTGGAGTACAAATAAATTTTTCAACATCAATATTATTCACGATGTTGCAACTACCCATAGCCTGAACAGCCACAATAACGGGGATTTTATCAATTATACCAAGGTTTAACAAATCTTCAAATCCTTTGTACATACCCGAAATAATCACACCATCGCCCACAGGAACAAAGATCCTGTCGGGAATTGATTGTCCGGACTGAGCATAAATTTCATAAGCAACAGTCTTTTTCCCTTCGATGGTAAGCGGGTTAAATGCGGTATTGCGATTGTACCAGCCAAATTTTTTCGTTGCTTCAATGCTCAGGTCGAAGGCAGCATCGTAGTTGCCATCAATAGGAACGATAGTGGCTCCGTACATTACAATCTGTGTGAGTTTGGCTTTGGGAGCGGCTGCCGGCACAAAGATGATCGCTTTTTGTTTTTGCGCTGCACAGATTCCGGCAAGCGAAGATCCTGCATTTCCGGTGGATGCAGCCACTATGGTGTCAATATTATTTTCTTTCGCATAAGCGGAAACAACTGCCGAAGCTCTGTCTTTAAATGAAAATGTTGGGTTCTGAGAATCGTCTTTCAGGAAAAGATGAACGTTTTTTTGATCATCATCAAATAAAGGAATATGATACATCGGGGTATTTCCAACCTTCAGGTTTGGCAGGCTGTTGAGTGAGTTCAATGGTAAAAGATCAAGAAACCCTTTTTGAGAAAGATTATCGAACAGCTTATCTTTACAGCCTGATGCAATATGTGCGTAGTCGTAAATGGTTTTCAGCACGCCATAAGGCGGAGATTGAGAATCGTTAAGTTTTTCGCAAACAGGGCAGAGGTAAATGATTTGAGAGACAATGTGTGTTTTTCCACAATCAATACACTGATAAATAAATTTGTCGTTCATGTAAAAGCATTTAGTGTCTTATCGGTAAAATTCTAATCCGCCAATTGGCGGACAAAATATTTTAGTCCCGAAACTTCGGGATATGATTTGTAAGTTCATTTAAAATTTAAAATTCGACATTTATAATTCTGCTTTATGCAGGTTGGGAAAATCAAAAATAAAATAAAAGCATGAATCAATGATTAATGCGCCAAGCCTCTTTTTACATCACTATTATGATATTTCATTCCCTTGCATGTTTTTTTATGGCTTCGACAGGATGTATCAGCTATAAGAAATGCAACAAGAAATAAAAGTATCAATATTTTTACAGACTTTTTCATAGCGGTAGTTTTTAAAATAACGTACTAAATATAGATATTATTAACTGATGTTACGCAAATATTATAAATGATTCGCCGTGGCGAACAAAATTTATAGGTCAGGCAGAGCCGTCCCTCTTTCGGGGCGTGTCCCTGCCTGCCGTAACGGCAGTTCAGGCAGGGAAGCCCGACCTATACATAGCCACTCTTCGACACAGCCGCTTCCTCATAAGCCCACGCAATGGCTGGCTCTGAGTGACACTAACAAACAAATATATTAATGATTACTAAATTTCGTCATTCTACAAATTCTTCAAAACGCCTGTTTCTTCATTGAACTCGTTGATCATCTCATCCCATTTTTCATTCTGATGGAATATTTTATCCCATATTTCCCTGTCGTACCAAAGTTGGTTCAGGTCTTCTATTTCCTTACCCTGCTGCTCAACCCAGGTAAAATATTTCAGGTTGTGAATGGTTTTTCTGTCAATATATGTGAGTTCTTTAATATAATCTGCTTTTGTTCCGAATATGCATTTTTCGTGATCTTTCACTGCCTGAAGCTGACTGTATTTTCCGCGTTCAGCGGTAAGTTCTGCAAGGCGCGACTGGTACATTACAGCTGAATCTGTTGCAATGGTCATAATAACATCATCTGATGTCATTTCGTAAAGTTTTGCAGTTTTAATTGCGGATAACATGTTTGAAATTCCTGAAATACCAAGCAGTTCAAGGGAATCAACCAAATGGGTATCAATACCTGCAGATTTGAGATAATCTTTTCCCTCTTTTTCATTGAACAATCTGAGTATCCTCATGCAATCCTCGTCATCAATTGCAACTACAACATCTGTATTCTTTATGTTATGAACCCATGGAACGTGCTTGTCGCCTATGCCTTCAATGCGGTGTCCGCCAAATCCGTTCATAAGCAGGGTAGGACATTGCAGCGCTTCAGAAGCTGTTACTTTGATAAACGGATGTTTTGTCCTGAGAAAATCACCCGCGGCAATAGTGCCTGCCGATCCTGTTGCAGAAACATAAGCGGCAAATTTGCTCTTAGGACTTTTGATTTTATCAAACACTTCTTCCAACGCATAACCTGTTGTATTGTAATGCCAGCAAGAGTTCCCGAATTCGTCGAACTGATTGAAGATGATGCAATCTTTCCTGTTACTGCGTATATCCCAGCATTTGTCGTAGATTTCTTTTACGTTTGATTCGCAACCGGGAGTAGCAATCACTTCAGCCCCTATTTCTTTCAGCCATTCAAAACGTTCTTTACTCATTTTTTCAGGAAGGATAGCAACAGCCGTACATCCCATCAAATACGAATCGAAAGCGCCGCCACGGCAATAATTTCCTGTTGAAGGCCACACGGCTTTGTGATAAGTGGGATCAAATTCCCCTGATATGATGCGGGGTGCAAGGCACCCATAAGCTGCGCCTACTTTGTGTGCGCCGGTAGGGAACCACTTGCCGACAACAAGAATGATGCGTGCATCCACGCCTGTAATTTCCTTAGGTATTTCTATATAATTAACGCCTCCATATAAACCGCCTTTTTCTTTGGGTTCGTTATGCCAGTTGATGCGGAAAAGGTTT